>JBBDYF010000092.1:0-960 GCA_040901775.1 Pirellulaceae bacterium
CGAGACGATGCGCCGCGGCCTGACTGCGAAACGCTGAACGTAGCAAAAGCGGGGCGACTCGGTTAGCGACAGAACGGTCAAGAACGATCGCGACAAAAGTCGCGGGGAAACCCGGCCGCAACCCACCTTGGCAAATCGGCTCCAGAACTTGCAGGTGCCGGGTGCGCAGCGACCATAGACTGGCATGTTAGGGACGATAGTTTTCCATAAGAAAAACACTAGCGATGTCATCGGGATTGGTCGATGGAATGGTCGCGGACAGCTTGGCCTGTTTTTCGCCTGATTTTCGTCTGAGACTCTGCCAGCCGTTGCCTCAACCCGCAAGCCTTCGCCAGTCGGCTCGATTCGACTGCGGCAGGCATTCTTCCATCCTGAATTTTGGTTTCGAGCGCTCAAAAGGCTTGACGAGCGGGCCTGTTCCGAAGAATAATTGCTTACTTCATGGCCGGTCGCCCGGTACCGCACCAGTTGCCTGCCGGCAGTACCTGCTCTCCCTGAGCCCGATTTGCGACCGCCACCGACCCGAATCTGCCGAGCCTGTCGTGCCTTGTTATGAGCGAGTGTTTCGCTCCAGCACGCCGAGGCAACTGCCCCTCAGGCCCGGCTGAACGTTATTGACCCGTTGGAGTTGAAATGGAACGTTGCAAGAATGTGTTTGAGGCGATCCTGAAGTACGGACACGACGAGGATTGGCTGCCGGAACCGAAGGAGGACGACTTTAGCGCCACCGACGCGCCGGCCGGCTCGCCCGAGAAGATTGAAATTCTGCGCAAGCGGATCGAGCTGGGCCTGCCGCTGTGGCACGAGGAAGACCGCTTCGATTACAGCGGCCTGGTGGGCGCGATTCGCCCGCGCGAATCGACGTAATCGCCGGCCTGGAGTTCGCACCAAGAAACGCTGCAGGGCGTCGTGATCGTTCACGACGCCCTTTTTGTTTGGCCAGCCGACACTAACCCGACG
>JBBDYF010000092.1:1060-15044 GCA_040901775.1 Pirellulaceae bacterium
CGTAAGCGAGGGACACTAACCCGACGCGTAAGCGAGGGACACTAACCCGACGCGTAAGCGAGGGACACTAACCCGACGCGTCGGGTTGGTATGCTGTCCCTCGCTCACGCGTCGGGTTGGTATGCTGTCCCTCGCTCACGCGTCGGGTTGGTATGCCGCCCAGAAGCTACGCGGCCATTTCTTCCAGAGCCCGATCCACGGCATACTGCCAGTCGGCAAGGTCGAGCAGGACGTCCAGCCCCGAGTCGTCGCTGTCGAGCAGCAAGGCCAAGAGGGCCGCATCGCTAAGCGCGCCTGCTTCGCCTTCGCCCGCTTCGACCACCGTCACGGTGACCGCCGCCACCTGGCTATCGATCGTGCCGTCGTTCGCCTTATAGCTGAACCCGTCGGTGCCGAAGAAGTCGGCATCGGGCGTATAGACAAACGAGCCGTCGGTATTGAGCGTCAGCGTGCCGTTTTCGGGCTGAGCGACGACCGTGGCGGTCAACGCGCTGGATTCCGCATCGGAATCGTTCGCCAGCACCCCCTGAGCGACGGCCACCGTGAGCGCCAGGTTTTCGTCCACCGTGTACGAATCGTTGACTGCCTCTGGGGCGTCGTTCACCGGGGTGATCGTCAGCGTCACGGTGGCGGGCGTGCTGGCACTGGTGCCATCGCCTGCCGTGTAGGTGAAGCTGTCGGTCCCGTTAAAATTGGCCGCCGGCGTGTAGGTGAACGAGCCGTCGGTATTGAGCGTCACCGTGCCCTGCTGCGGCAGGGTGCCAATCGCGGCCACCAGCGCGTTTCCTTCCATGTCGGTGTCGTTCGCCAGCACCCCCTGGGCGACGGCGATCGTCAGCGGCGTATCCTCGGCGGTGGTGTGGGCATCGCTGGCGACCACCGGGGCATCGTTCACCGCGGTGACGCTCAGGTTGACGGTGGCCACCGGGCTGTCGAGGGTGCCGTCGTTCGCCTTGTAGGTGAACGAATCCGGGCCGTTGTAGTTCGCGGCCGGCGTGTAGGTGAACGAGCCGTTCCCGTTGAGCAAGACCGTGCCGTGCAGCGGCTGGTTGACGACCACCGCCGTCAGCGGATTGCCGTTGACGTCGGAATCGTTGCCCAGAACCCCTAGATTGACAGAGACCGTCAGCGGCGTGTCCTCGGTCGCGGTGTAGCCGTCGCCGTTGGCCACGGGGGGCTGGTTGGGCAGGGCCACGCTCAGCGAGACGGTCACCGGCGCGCTCTGGTTCGTGCCATCCGAGACACGATACGTGAAGCTGTCCGGCCCGGTATAACCCGTCGTCGGGGTGAAGGTGAACGAGCCATTGGTGTTGAGGGTCAGCGAGCCGTGCAGCGGCTGGGTGACCACGGCGGCGGTCAGCGTGCTCCCTTCGGGATCGGTGTCGTTGGCCAGCACGCCCTGGGCAAGCGCCACCGTCAGGATGGTGTTCTGCGGGGTTGTGTAGCTGTTGGCGACGCCCGTGGGCGTGTCGTTGACCGCGCCAACCGCGAACGACACGGTGGCGGCATTGCTGCTGGCGGTTCCATCGCTGGCCCGATAGGTAAAGCTGTCCGGGCCGCTGTAGTTGGCCGCCGGAGTGTAGGTGAACGAGCCGTTGGGATTGAGGGTCAACGTGCCGTTTTGCGGCTGGGTGAGCACCGTCGCCGTCAGCGAGTCGCCGTCGGCATCCGTGTCGTTCTTGAGGACGCCTTGCGCGGCCGAAATGGTGAGCGGCGTGTCTTCGGTCAGCGTGTACTGGTTGGCGACGGCCACGGGGGCCCGGTTGGCCGGGTTGGCCGAAGCTTGCAGATCGAACGACGCCAACTGAATCAGTCGGTGGGCGCCGCTGCTGCCGAGCACGCGGACCCGCGAATCGTCGATGGGGAGCGTGGCGGAGACCGGTTGGGACTGGCCGTTGGTTCCTTCCACCCTGATCCGATTTCCGCCGTTTTGCAGCGAAAGTTTGGTATCGGCGTATCCTGGAAAGGCGGAGCCTTTCATCGAGCGCCACAGTTCGTTGCCCGCCGAGTCGAAAGCCGCGGTGATATTGCTGCGCGACTTCGAGGCAAAGAAGTCGGCCAGCGTAATCAACGACGCCTGGCGGCCCCGCTCGCCGAAATTGTTGCCCGTGCCGTGGGTGTTCTGCGCCAGTTGAACGGCGATCCTGTCGTTCTGCCGGTTGGCGCCTCCTTGCGAGCCGACTCTGTCCCTGCCGTCGATCGTGAAGCCGGGTTGCGTTTGAATGATCGTATAGTTGCCGGGCGCGAGGTTGTCGAACTTGTACGAGCCATCGCCGCTCGTGCGCGCCGTCTGGTTCACGGCCGCGTTGTTGATGTCGGTTCCCGTCAGCCTGACCGTCACCCCCGCCAGGATGCTTTCCGAGGCATCCTTGGCGCCGTCGTTGTCCACGTCGAAAAAGACGAACCCGCCCAGCGAACTGGGAACGAAGGCGGCGACGTTCAAGGTAGCTGTGGCCGTCGCCGTCGCCCCGCCAGGATCTTTGATGGTGTAGGCAAACGAATCGACGCCGGTGTAGTTGTTGTTCGGCGTGTACGTGAGGCGGGTGCCGTTGTTGGTAATTTGCAGCGTGCCGTTCAGCGGTGTCGTCACCGAGTCGATCGTCAGCGTTTCGGCCGGATCGGGGGCCGACGAGTCGTTCAACAACACATCGAACACGGCCGGCGTATTCTTAAACGCGGTCAACGAATCGTTGCCGGCCGTCGGCGGGTCGTTGTTGGCGTTGGCCACCGTCACGGTGACGGTGGCCGTGGCGGTATGGCTGGCGCCGTCGCCGACGGTGTAGGTAAAGGTCTCGGTCCCTTGGAAATTGGCCGCGGGCGTATAGACCACGTTGGCGCCGCTCGCGCCGACGGCGACCGTGCCTCCGTTGCTGGTCGTTCCGACCGCCGTGACGGTCAGTGTCGTTCCCGCGCCGGTGCCGGTTCCCAAGGCATCGTTGGCCAGCACGTTGACGATCGTGCCGGCGGTGGTATCCTCGGCGACCGTCGCGGTGTCGTTGGCGGCCGTTGGATTGATATTGGAAACGGTAACGGTGACGGACGCCGTGTCCGTGCCGCCGTTTCCGTCGCTCAGGGTGTACGTAAAGGCGGCGGTGCCCGTGAATCCTTGCGCGGGTGTGAACGTAACGTTGGCTCCGTTGGGGCCGACGGCCGCCGTGCCCCCTTGCGACGGCTGCGTGACCGACGAGACTCGCAGCGTCTCGTTGGCATCGGGCGTGAAGACGTCGTTGCCGAGCACCGGGATGGTGAAGACGCTGCTGTTGCGCCCGGTCGTCGCCGCGTCGTCCACGGCGGTCGGCGGATCGTTCCGAGCCGCCACCTGAACGGCGACCGTCGCCACCGAGGTCTCGTTGTTCTGGTTGCGAACCGTGTAGGTAAAGGTCTCGCTGCCAAAGAAATTGGCGGCGGGCCGGTAGATCAGGCTCTTGCCGTCGGCCGCGATCTGCACCGTGCCACCTTGGTTGGTGGCGCCGACGGCGGAGATCGTCAGCACGTTGCCCGAGCCGGGGGCGATCGTGTCGTTGGCCAGCGGAGTCAGCGTCTGGTTCTGGGCGTCCTCGTTGGCGTTGAACGTATCGTTGACCGCCAGGAAGGTCGAATTGACCGCGATCGACGCGGTGCCGAAGCGAATCTCCTGGAACACAATCTCTTCGTTGTCCAGATAGACGGCCGCGGGGCGCGCCTCGGTGTCGTCCGCGGGATCGGCAGTAATGGTGAGCGGCCCCGCCGCTTTCGACCGCATCGGAATGCTGACGAGCTTGAACTTGCCAGGTCCGATCGGGCTCGTCTGGCCAAAAGCGCCGACCTCGTCCACCAGCCCCGGGGTCGTGGTCGTCCCCGACTGGAAGAGCTGATAGATGCTGCCAAAGCTGAGCGCACCCGTCACCTCGGCCCTGGCCGGATCGAACAACAGGTCCACGTAGATCGACGCCACCCCTTGCGCGTCATCGCGGACATCCTCGACGAACACGTTCAGCACGAAATCCTGACCCACGCCCAACGAGGTGAGCGGCGTTCCGTCGGGCCTGGTCAGGGTCAGCGTGACGTCGATGACGGTCGGCTGGGCCGGATCGACGTTCAGATTGATCGTCTGCTGCGTGGCGTTTCCGGCGGAGTCCTTGGCCACGATCTGGAAGACGTGATCCCCCTGCTGAGCCGCCGCCGGAGTCCAGATGAGCTGCCCGGTCGCGGGATTGATCGTGGCGCCGACTGGGGCCGACGTCAGCGAAAACGAGAACCCGGTCGTCCCTTCGCCGGGGATTTGAGCGTCGTAAACGATGGGGACGCCAACCAGGGCCTCGGTCGGCGCCGTGGACGTAAATGCCGCGGGGGGCGTGGTGTCGAGCGTCACGTCGCGGGCGGGCGAGACGTCGCTTTCGGCGCTGCCGAGCGTTTGCGTGGCTCGGAAGGAATAGACGCCGTCGGCCAGGTCATCGAAGCCGGGGACGGAAAGGGTGACGGTCGTTCCCGTGGCAACCGCTTGGGTGACGAACGTATCGCCGCGATACAACTTCACGGTCGCGCCGTTGGCGACCCCCTGCACCTGCATCTGCAGGGTGCCGGCATTGGTGATGTTGTCGCTATCGCTGCTCCCCGTATCCGAGGCCGGCAGCAGGTCCACTCCGGTCGGAGTCGCTCCGGCGACATTGACCGTCACCAGTTGCGTGTCGAAGGAGTCGCCCGTGTCGGTGGGCGTAGCGCCGGTCACCCCGACCAGCACATTGAACGATCCCACGAACCCGGCGGGCGGGGTAATCGTTACCAGGCCAGTCTCGTTATTGACGTTCAGCGTGTAATCGACGGTGTTGCCCTGGGGCTTGGCCGCTTCGTAACGCAGCGGGTTGTTCTCGGCGTCCTGGGCCACCAGTTGCAGCGCGATCGGTAGGCCGGCGGTGCCGTTTACGGGGCTCAGGTCGTTCAAAAACGGCGCGCCGTTGAAACCGTCGGGCGAAACGATGACGTGAAATGTCCGCTCGGTGAAATTGCCTTGGGCGTCGGTCGCTCGGACGGTGATGTCCGCCTCGCCGCTCGCTCCTTCGGGCGCTTTGAGCAGCAGCGCGCCGTTTTCGGGATCGACCAGGATATCGACGTTGCCGATGGTCGGCGGCGCGGTCGGCACCCCGTCCGTCGTCGCGACGTTGCTGATCGCATCGCGCACCGCTTCGCCTTGGGTCAGCATGCCGAAGATCGAGTGGTTGAAATCGAGATGCCGGGCCGACTTGATCTCGTCGAAAATCAGCGCCGGGTTGGTTCCGCCCGTCAGGCTATCGCCGCCCGTCAGGTTGACGACTTCCTGGCGCCCCAGTGCATTGACGAAATCGACCCGCCAGCGACGGTTCTCGGTCACCTGGCCCTGCGAGTTGCGAGCCGGGTCGTGGGAAACCGCGACATTGCCCGTGCCGATTCGCGACAGTCCCTCGAGGGCCGTCCGGATGCTGGCCGCCATCGCCGTGAAATTGCCGGAATTGCTGAACGCGATCGGCGACGTCGTTTGGTCGAAATACGTCAGCGTGAACGTGCCGCCGGTCGGCGAACCCGCGAGCGTGATGGCCTGGCCTTCGTTCCGCTCTTCGGTAATGAAAAACTGCGAGTCGTTCGTGTCGTCGGTGGTCTTGGCCATCGACAACAGACCGCTCCGGTTGTGCTGCAAATCGACGTGGAACTGGTCGGCGAAATCGGGCAAGGTCGAGCCGCCGCTGCCGGTGCCGGTCGGGTCGCCCGCCTGGATCACGAAGTCGTTCAAAATGCGGTGGAACGTGATCGTGTTCGTCGCCGTGTCGTCGTAGAACCCGGAGTTCACCAGTTCGATGATCCGGCTGGTGACGCGCGGCGCCAGGTGCTCGAAAAGCTGAAAGTACATGTCGCCAAAGCCGGCGACCGACATCTTCACGCTCTGGTTGCCCGTCGGAACGTTGGTGCTCACCAAGCTCGAATTGGTGCTGGTGGCGGTGTAGGTGATGGCACCCCCGTCGGTGTCGAATCCATCCAGCGGAACCCACTGTGCGGAGCCGCCGTGGACGACGATGTTGGGGAGCGCCACCAGCGTGGGCGCGGTTCCCTCACCTTCTCCCTGGTCGAGATCGCCCGCCATGACCATGCGCGACTCGAGCGGCTCGAACAGGAACGCGTCGCGGCGGTCTTTGCGACGATGAACCTGTTGACGGTGCTTCCACAAATGGCTGACGCGCTGCAAGGTCCGAGCGACGATCGAACGGGGGTGCTGCTTCATGGCGAGCGGTTAATCCTGCTTCTCTAGTTCCGAAAGGAAGCCGCAAGGTGCGGCCGCACAATCACGGGCCTCGACCGCACCTTCTTGGTGCGAACCGAACGGCCAAGACCGCACTGGGCGCCTGTTCCGGGAGGCACCGAGCGGAAGGGAGGAATTCAATTTCCCCCAGAATGGGCAGGCAGCACTTCAACTCTACCTGACCGACCATACATCATAATTGGGCTGCTCAAAGGTGTCGCGGATTTGGCTGGTTTTCGTTGGGCCGATTGACAGCACCTTAGCTCAGGCGTTGTACTAGCCGGGGAGGCTGTTGTACTAGCCGGGGAGGCTGCGGTTGCAATCGGCAGTCCCTAAAAGCATCTCTCCTTAGACGCGGCTGGCAAGCGGCGCGTTCTCGGAAATCGAGGGGGTAGCGATCGGCACCAACGCGAATCGTCGCAAGTCATTACGAGGCAACGCAGTGGGACAAATCGGCACGGCCTTTCGAGCTTTTTTCGCGGCCCTATTTAGCGGCCCCAAGGCCGAGCGAATTCGCTTGGCCCTGCGGGACGAGACGTTGCCAAAAATCACCCGTGTTGCCCCCGAGCCACCTGCCCCCAAGCCCGCGCCAACCCCAATCGCGCCAAAAAGAAGCGAAGCCGTGACGCTTTTGGCGGCCCTGCAGCGCGAAGCCCGACTCGTCGATTTAATTCAAGAACCTCTTGAAACCTATACGGACGAACAGATCGGCGCGGCGGCTCGCAGCGTGCTGCACGACGCCGCCGGCGTGCTCGATCGGTTTTTCGCCCTACAGCCGATCATGGCCCAGGACGAAAGCGCAGCCGTCGATGTTCCGAACGGGTACGATCCAGCCCGCTTTCGGCTGCTGGGCGAGGTCTCCGGCAATGGTCCGTTTCGGGGCAAGCTGGCCCATCGAGGTTGGCAGGCTGCCAGCCTGAACCTGCCCGCCTGGACGGGATCGAAGGAATCGGCCCTGGTGGTTGCGCCGGCTTAAATTGAAGTATAGTGGCAAGCTATCGCTGGCGAGCGGCCGGTGTAAGCCGGCCGATGGCGTTCATTCATTGACGAGCTACGGATTTACGAACTCCCCACTGCTAACCCATCGGGAGGCTCACGCCTCCCGCTCGCCTCATGCCCGCCACGTATGTCGTCGGAATTGATCTCGGCACCACCAACAGCGTGCTCGCCTTCGCGCCCCTGACGGCCGAGCAGCCACAGGTTGAGCTGTTGCCGATTCCGCAACTGGTCGCCCCCGGAGTCGTGGAAAGCCGGACTTCGCTCCCGTCGTTCTTGTACCTTGCCCCCGAGCACGAAGCGGCCAACCAGGCATTCGACCTGCCGTGGCGTCAAGGAAACCAAGTGGCCGTGGGCGAGATTGCCCGCCGCCAGGCAGCCGAAGCGCCGCAGCGGACGGTCGTGGGGGCGAAGTCGTGGCTCGGTCACAGCAAGGTCGATCGTCACCAGCCGATCCTTCCCTGGCAAGCGCCGGCGGAAGTGCCCAAGGTGTCGCCTGTCACCGCTTCGCGGCGATATCTGGAGCATCTGATTTCCGCCTGGGAACATGTCCATCCCGAAGCGCCGATCGCCGAACAGATGGTGGTGCTGACCGTTCCGGCGTCGTTCGATGCGGCGGCCCGCGAACTGACCCGCGAAGCGGCTTTGGCAGCCGGATTGCCGAGCGGTCTGATCCTGCTCGAAGAGCCGCAAGCCGCCGTATATGCCTGGCTAACGGCAATGGGCGAGCGTTGGCGGCGTTCGCTCCAGGTGGGCGAGACGCTGCTCGTGTGCGACATCGGGGGGGGCACCACCGATCTGACGCTCGTCGGCGTGGCCCAAGAGCAGGGCGAATTGGTGCTGCGCCGCATCGCGGTGGGCGATCACCTGCTGGTCGGCGGCGACAACATGGATTTGGCGCTGGCCCACCTGGTGGCGGCAAAATTCGGCGACAAAGGGGTCCCGCTCGATCCGTGGCAATCGGTGTCGCTGTGGCACTCGTGCCGGGCCGCCAAGGAAACGCTCCTTGCGCCCGATGGTCCCAAGAAACACCCCATCAGCGTGCTGGGACGCGGCAGCAAACTGATCGGTGGGACCGTCACCGTCGATGTCGATCGTAAAGCGGCCGCCGAATTGCTGCTCGAAGGCTTCTTTCCCCTGTGCCAGGCGGGCGACCGCCCCGCTCGTCGCCGAGCGAGCGGTTTTTTGGAGATCGGCTTGCCGTTTGAATCGGATACTGCGGTGACGCGGCACCTGGCGGCGTTCCTGGCCGCTCATGGCGACGATCGCGGGCACCCGGTCCGGCCCACGCATGTGCTGTTCAACGGCGGTGTCTTCAAGGCCGACGCTCTGCGCACGCGGCTGCTCGACGTTCTGGCCGGTTGGGCCGACGCCGGCAGTGCTGCCAAGACCTTGGAAGGCGCGCAGGATCTGGATCATGCCGTCGGTCGTGGGGCGGCCTACTACGGCTGGGCCAAAGAGCACGGCGGCGTGCGGATTCGCGGCGGTACGGCCCGTTCGTACTACGTGGGGATCGAAACTTCGGGCTTGGCGATTCCCGGCGCGCCCCGGCCGCTGCGGGCGTTGTGCGTGGTGCCGCATGGCATGGAAGAAGGGACCAGCGTCGATGTTCCGTCGAGCGAGATCGGCCTGGTCGTCGGCGAGCCGGCAACGTTCCGCTTTTTCAGCTCGCCCCTTCGCAAGCAAGACCGGCCCGGCGACTTGCTGGCCGGTTGGACCGACGGAGAACTGGGCGAAAGCGACTCGCTCGAGGCCCTGCTGCCCCCAGACGAGGGTGTTGAGGAAGATTACGTTCCCGTTCGCTTTCATTCGCAGATTACCGAACTGGGCGTCTTCGAGCTCTGGTGCCAAAGCACGAAATCCGCCCACCGCTGGAAGCTGGAGTTCAGCGTGCGAAAAGATGCCGAGGCCTGACCTGCGATCCACGTTCGAGCCGAGAACGTCGCCCTGATCCCCGACTCGAGACCGGAGAAAGCCCTCATGTCCTGGATCTACCTGCTCGTGGCCGCCATGTTGGAAATCGCCTGGGCCGTCGGCCTGAAATACACCGAGGGTTTCACCCGTTTCTGGCCGACCGTCATCACCGTCGTGCTGATGATCGGCAGCTTCTTCGCCCTGGCCCAGGCGGTGAACCCGAAAACCTCGACCATTCCGATCGGCACCGGCTACGCCATCTGGACCGGCATCGGGGCGATCGGCACCGCGATCCTGGGCATCATCTTGTTCGCCGAAAGCGCCAGCTTGCCGCGGCTCGGCTGCCTGGCGCTGGTGATCTTGGGAATCGTCGGCCTCAAATATTTTGGTGGCGAAAACAAGCCCGCCTTGCCCGCCCCTCCCGCTCGCCTTAGCGAAGCTTCGCAGAAGCGTTTGAACCCTACCCAACCAGAATGAGGAGGTGGGGGATTGAGTTACGGCCGCGGAGTTAATTCTTTGATGACGTTGCCGCTGCCGTCAATGACTTTTGTGGGCACGCTCGTAGCGCCTGGGCGGTCGTCGCGAATGAAACAGCCATCCACCGAACTATTCGTCGTCTCGCGCGCGAGCAAACCGATGTTGTCGCAATCCAAAATCGTGCAGCCGGCAAGGTGCATGCGATTGCATTTGTCGAGTGTCAAACCGGCTTCGCTGTTGATGACGTTGTGCAGGTGGAGGCCCGAGATCGTGCAATCCTGACAGTCGCGGAAAACGACGCAGTTGCTAGCTTCGCTGGTATAGCCGTACAGCGGGTTGCGCTCCATCGCGTTCGCGCCGACGACGACTTGCAGCGAATCTTCGACCAGCAGATTGTGGGCGTAGCCTTGCCAGAAGGTATTGCCGACGATCGTCACGCCCCGCGCGCCAACCAGATGGATGTTGGTTTGCACGTCGGACAAAACGTTGTCGCCAATGGTGACGTGTCCACAGTTGAACGACAGCTTCTCGCCATCGCGCGTCGCAAATCCGCGGCCGAGAATCCGAATGTTGGCCGACTCGGGGGCGTCCTTGGTGTGCTGAATGGTGCAGCCGACGATCGCCACCTCGGCCACGCTCCCATCGGCGCAGTCGAGCAGCACGTTGGCGGTCGGTGGGCCGTCGGCACTCATGTTGGCTTCGAGGTCGCACCCCGAAATGTGAATGTTGCGCACGTCGCCGCCGCGCACGACCACCCCGCCCCCGCCGCAATAGCTGATGTGGCTGGCCGAGATGTTCGACTGGTGCAGGTTCACATGGTCGTAGAGCACGCCGCACCCCGAGTTCTCATAAATGTGGCAGGCGTCGATCAAAACGTTGCGGTTCCGCTCGACCAGCCGCACGCCGTGGCGGCACTTGCGGATGTGAACGCCCCGGAGCGTCAGTTGCATGGTGCCGGCCGCTTCGATCCCGTCGGCCTCGGGATGATCGCCGACAATCGCCAGCCCCTCGACGGCCGGCATCCGCTGACGGTCCCAAACGTCGGGCTTCACGGAAGCGGGCGCGGCTGTTCCGCCGTGCGTGCCGGTGAAGCGCACCGCCGGCCCCGCACCCGCCATCACCAGCCGGGCGGTGCCGTCGGCCACCAGCGAAGTGTATCCGACCCGGTCGAGATCGATCACCAGCGGCTTGGTAATCCGATAGGCGCCGGCCGGAAAACGAATGGTTCCCGCTTGGGCGTCGATCAGCGCCTGGATCGCGGCCGTGTCGTCAACCAGGCCGTTGCCTGTGGCACCATAGTCGAGCACCGTGGCCCGCTTTTTGCTTTCTCGCGGGCCGGGCGGTAGTCGCGGATCTTGCGGCTGGGCCCAGGCGAAGGCGAGGAAGCCTGCCAACAGACAAAGTGTCGTCGCAAATGGCATAGAATGTCGCATGGCTGAAATCCTGTTAAGTTTCGCAATTTACCTGATCGGTAGGTTCAAAGGCAGCAAAGTCTTCGTATATTACGCAAGTTCACATTCGCGGTGTTAAGTGCAAAGGGGATCGAACATGCTTCGCAGCGTCCAGCGGTGCGTGCTAGCGCTTCTAACGGTCGCAGCCATTGGCCTATTCCCAGGCGATGCCCAGGCCGGTCGACGGCATCTTCATAACGGCGGTTGGTCGGCTGGGTGTGGACCCGTCGGCTGCGATTGCGGCCCGTCGCCGGCTGGCGACTTTGCGTGCGAGCCGCGGGTCGTCACCGAGACGATTATGGTCCCCCACGTCGATTACAAGACGATGACCGTTCGCGATGTCGTTTGCAAGCCGGAAGTGCGCCAGAGGACCATCCAGGTGACGCGGATGGTATCGGAGACGACGATGGTCTCGCGGCCCTACACGGTCATGGTCCCCGTGCAGCGGGTGCGAACGGAGCACTACACCGTCTGCCGCCTGGAGTACGAAGAGATTGCCGACAGCGAGACGATCGCGGTGCCCTACACCGAGATGCGGCAAGGCGTGCGCACGGTTTGTCAGCCGGTGCTGGCGACCGAGTACATGGCGGTCTGCCGCGATGCGGGCTACTGCGATACGCGCAGCTATACCGACTGCGATGGCTGCGTAAAAACGTACCAAGTTTGGGTGCCCAACGTGGTCGAAGAGCAGGTTCCCGTGCAGGTCATGCGGCCGCAAATGGTGGAGGTGCCGTACGAATATCCGGTGACGCTCTGCCGGCCCGAAACGCGGCATTTCACCCGAACCGCAGCTCGGCCCAGGTACGAAAACCGGACCCGCGACGTGGCCTACACCGTCGCCGTGCCGCAAATGCGCGAGCGCCAGGTGCCGCACACGACCAGCCGGCCGGTGGTGGAAGAGCGGGTGGTGTCGTACACCGAGATGGTGCCGCACACGGTCGAGCGCACCGTGACGGTGCCAGTCTGCACGCTGGTCCCCAGGCAGGTCAGCTACACGGTGGGCTGCGATGGTGCCCGCTAAGGCGAGCGGGAGGCCTCAGCCTCCCGATAGCGTGGCCGCGAATCGAGGAAGTTGACATGGACCAATTCCTCATTGTGAGTGGCTCAACCGATGCCCCAAATTGAGTTGCGGCTGCCCGATTTCGACCTGGGCGCGGCGCCCATCACCGCCTGCGCGTGGCATGTTGGCCTGGGGCAGCGGGTGGTCGAAGGGGATCGGCTGATCGAGGTGTTGGCGGCCGAAGTGACCATCGACCTGCCCGCGCCGGCCACCGGCACGCTCGTGCGACGCTGCGTCGCAATCGACGAGCCCCTGAGCCTGGGCCAGTTATTGGCGGTAATTGAGGCGGCGTAGGAGGCGAACATCCGTTGTGCGTCCCATTTTTCGGCCAAAAACGCTGGCCGTGTAACATTTCTCGCCCTTTCCCGCTCAGCAGGGTAAGAGGCGAGTGAGCACTCGCCCGACCATGCGGGTTTACAAATAGAAAGTGCGGGTGTGAGATGAAACGTTCCTTGTCCTTCGTCCTGGCGGCCTCGAGCGTGTTGACCCTGGCGGCCGCGGCTGCGGCCGGCGACCGGCGTCATAATGACAGCCACCAGAATCGCCGCCCTTCGTGGGGCAACCTGGCCGACATCTTTTCGGACGATCATCAACACCACGACCACGATCATCACGGCCACAATCGGCCGCAGCACGATCCGATCCCGCTCGATCCGGGCCGGGGCGACGGCCGGGTTCCCGTGCAGCCCGTTCCGCCAGCCCGCGACGGCTACGTCTTTGTGAACGGACACTGGGAGCGCGTGAAGGCCCAGCCGAGCCAGCGGGGCCCGGTCGTCCGCGATCATCGCACGCCGCCAGTCGTTCGCGATCATCGCACGCCTCCGGTCGTTCGCGATCACCGCACCACGCCAGTCGTTCGCGACCACCGCACGTCTGTCAGGGGCCGCTAAGCCATCGCCGGCCGTCCCCACCTCACAGTCCACCGCAACACCCTGGCGGAGCAACTCAGCGCGAGTTGCTCCGCCGTTTTGCGCGCTAATAAGGGACCAGCAACCGATGGGCGTTCGCTCGCTCGAATAGGAGGCGAGCGGGAGGCGTTAGCCTCCCGATAGCGTGGGCCGCAGATCAGGGAAGTGGATTTGGGCCAATTATCCGAGGCAGTACTGGGAAAGGACAATGCTCCTGGCTTCTGGCACCTGATTCCTGGCACCTGAGGTGGGCAGGTCAATGGTGCGGCGGTCGGCTTAGACGGCACAGGCAGCCGCCACGCAGCGCCCGAGCAGGGGCTGGCGAACCAGAATCGAGCAGCTTCCGCTCCAGCCAAATCGCCGGCCAAAACGCCGCGAGCGGTGCAGGGCGTACCAGCCTCGCCTGGCTTGGTTGGCGCTGAAACGTCGTTTTCGAGATCCGTCGGGCATGTCTCGCCTCCATCGGCGCAGGGCTTGCGATTGTCGCCTAGAGAAGGTTTTCGACCGCTGTGCCAAGGAACCTGAGGTTGGGCCGCCGCAGTTCAAAATGGGTTGACCATGCGGACTGGGCGGGCGAGCCAAAGGACGGGGACAACGATCATTCCGTAGGCCAGGACCAACATGGCCACGTTGGCAAGCATTGAAAGATTCCTTTCCAAAAGCGAGTTGCGTTTCCTTGAAATTGAATCGCAATGCTTGTACCTGAGCCACTCTCGCTAGGCGGACAAAGCTGCAAATTGTTACCGACAAGGGCGTTATGAAAATCTGAGCCGTCCGCAGCCGAATGTTGAACGCCCACGCAACTGTCGTCAAAGCGATTATGCGAGCGTCTTCACTGTGACCTCTGCGGTCGCAAATCGACTGATCGACATGGCTGGCTGCGGAGCCTTGACCGTCTGCGCAAAAGAGTCGGGGGGGGGGGGGGGGGGGG
>JBBDYF010000092.1:15054-35043 GCA_040901775.1 Pirellulaceae bacterium
CCCCCCCGACGTGCGATGGTAAGCGAGTTGCCGGCTAGTGCTACCACGGACCCCGAACCGGGTACACACCGAACTGATCGGTGTGGCTGGGCCAGTGGGGAGTGGGCAAAAAGCCGTGGCCGCCGCCGGCCCCTGGGCCGGGATAGTCGCGGTAGAACTGGTGGTATAGCGGGACCATTTCGGACTGGGCCACGCCCCACGACCAGCTCGTGTGCATCTTGGCGTTGGGGGGCACCACCAGGGCGACGGCGGTGCCGTAGGGCGTATAGGCGTAGGGACCGTGCCAGGGGCGCTGCGAGGCATAGTGCCGGCCGAGCCGATCGGCCCGGTAGGCATGATGGCCGTGGTGCGGGTACACCGCTTGGGCGGGCGTCGCGGCTGCGAAGGTGGCCAGCAGCGTCGCCGCCACGAGCGAGTAGCGAAGGGGTTTCATTTGAGGGATCTCCAAGAAATCCAGAACTGGCGGGGGAAGGGGACGCTCCTCGGCGGCAGGCGCGGAAGGCTTCTGTCGGGGACCGCTTCTACTTACCGAAGAGCGAGGCCCGGTAATGGACGCTGGTCCGGTTGAGTCCCTGGCCGCCGTTGTAGTAACGGTGATACGTCCGGTGGTGCGTATACAGGAACTCGTGCGGCATCAGCGGTTGGTAGGTGATGTTCGTGTGCCCGACGTGCGGCGGCACCGGCCGGGGCGAGACATACAGTTCGGCGCCGACGCCGCTGCAAGCCGGCCAGGCGTAGTAGTTGTAGAACAGGTCGGGCTGGCCATAAAAGCGGTACTGGCACTGCTCGTTCGAGCAGGTGCGACAACCGCCTGCGCCGGCATACTCGCGGGCGTATTGGTCGTAGCCGTAGTTGGTGACGTTATTTGGATAGAACCCAGCCGCCGCGTGGCGGCCGTGCTGACCGAAATGCCCGTGTCCTCCGGGGCAGTTCGGGCAATCGTCCTGGGCGAACAGGGGACTCGCGCAAGCGGTCATCGCTACCGCCAGCGCAACGCGGGCAAGCATACGGATCATGGGTCAACTCCTCCGAAGCAGCGAAAAGGGGGCGCGGCGGTTCGCGAATCACTCGGGCGCTGGCGCCGGGTGGGTGGCAGGCGGCGGGGTCGGGTGGGAAATGCGGGTAGGCATCGCAACCGTTACACCGAATTTTTCGGATGGTTCCGCGACTGCGGGTGAGTCTTTATGTGCTTGCGGCAACAGTTGCTCGCGGCGTGCCGCTAGTGTCGGTAGTACCGTCAAAGCCGCCTGGGACCGCGCCGGTAGATTCGCTACAATCGGCACAGCTTAGCAAGCCGCATCTATCAGGCCGCAATGGTCCCGCGAGGGTATCCGCGGTTAAGGGAGTATTCCTGGGTGAGTTCCGTCAAGCCTGCCAGAATTTCCGCCCGTCAAAAGTCGCTTCCGCTCGATGACAATGGCCCTGCTCAACCGGCCAGTCCGACCAATGGCGAGCCGCACGAAGAGTCGCACGACCAGCCGGCCGCCGAGCTCAACGGCCACGCCGAGACCGAGCACGCCGAGACCGAGCACGCTGGCCGCGGCAAGCGCCGGGCGACGGCCGAGACGATGGCGACCAAGCAGCGGGATATTTCGGTCAGCGAATTTTTCGCCAAGAACCGGCATTTGCTCGGGTTCGACAATCCGCGGAAGGCCCTGCTCACCACGGTTAAAGAAGCGGTTGATAACTCGCTCGACGCCTGCGAGGAAGCGGGGATCGTCCCCGAAATTTGGGTGACGATCGAAGGCGCCGGCACCAACCGTTTCAAGGTCAGCGTGCAAGACAATGGCCCGGGGATCGTCAAAAAGCAAATCCCGCTGATCTTTGGCAAACTGCTGTACGGCAGCAAGTTTCACCGCCTGCGAATGAGCCGCGGCCAGCAAGGGATCGGCATCTCGGCCGCCGGCATGTACGGCATGCTCACCACCGGCAAGCCGGTGAAGATCATCAGTAAGACCTCGCCCCGGAAGCCGGCCCACTATTTCGAGCTGCAAATCGACACCAAGCGCAACCAGCCCGAGATCATCAACGGCAAAGGGGAGGGCGTCGATATCTCGGGCGAGGGTGATGACTTCAAGAAGGATTTGGAAAAGCATGGAGTCGCCTGGGAAACGAACTATCCAGCCGCGGAAAGCCAACCAGGGAAAGAAGTCAAAAGTGGCACGCGGGTGACGATCGAACTCGAAGGACGCTTCATTCGGGGCCGCGGCAGCGTGGACGAGTATCTGGAACAGACCGCCATCGCCAACCCGCACATCACGCTGCATTACACAGATCCCGAAGGGGAAAAAACGGGCTACGCTCGCAGCACCACGCAGTTGCCTCCCGAGCCCAAAGAGATCAAGCCGCATCCCTATGGAGTGGAGCTGGGCCGCCTGCTGGCGATGCTGAAAGATACGCCCGGCTCGACGATTACGAACTTTTTGACCGATTCATTTTCGCGAGTCAGCACCAGCGTGGCCCGCAACATTTGCGAGGCGGCCAAGATCAGCACGCGGGCCAATCCGCGTCGCATCGGCCGGCAAGATGCCGATGCGCTGTACCAAGCGATTCAGGCGACGCGGATCAGCGCCCCGGCGACCGACTGCCTGGTGCCGATCGGCGAGCCGCTGGTTCTCAAGGGTTTGCACCAGGTGGTGCCGGGCGAGTTTTACTGCGCGGCGACGCGGCCGCCGTCGGTCTATCGGGGCAATCCGTTTTTGATCGAGGTTGGGCTGGCCTTCGGCGGCGTCTCGAGCGCCCAGAAGGTTTCGCTCGAGTCGCTTACCGAATTGCTAAGCGAGACCGACGCTCGCACGCTGCGGCAGTTCCTGATGAACACGTTCGACGGGATCGGCAACGAAGCCTCGGACAAGATCCTGACCGAAGCCAAAATGGGAACGCGGCAAAGCCCCGGCAAGCTCAATAAGAGCGAAACCTCGCAGCTTCATGCCGCCATGCGCAACGTCAACCTGAGCGAAGGGCAGTCGCTGCAGGTGCTGCGATATGCCAACCGGGTGCCGCTGCAATTCCAGGCAGCGGCCTGCGCGATTACGCAGTCGGTGATCGCCACCAACTGGCGGTCGTACGGCCTGTCACAATCGCGCGGCAACTTGCCGCAAGGGCCGGTCACCGTGATGGTTCACATGGCGAGCGTCTGGGTGCCGTTCACCAGCGAATCGAAAGAAGCGATCGCCGGCTATCCCGAAATTCAAAAAGAGTTGCGGCTCGGCCTGCAGGCTGTCGGCCGCAAGCTGGGGATGTATTTGAATCGCAAAAGCAAAGTGAAGCAGGAAGGGGAGCGGCGCTCGGTCTTCCTGCGCTACTTGGGCGAAGTGGCCACCGCGTGCAGCGCGATCGACAACAAGCTCGACCGCGACCAGCTCTACGAACGGCTGCTGAACGTGGCCCGCCGCAAGACGGCCGAGGCCGACACCAAGCTCGACAACCGGGGCAAGCGGCTGGCGCAAGCCGAGGAAGAAGATTTTGGCGAGAACGTGCTGATCGTGGGTGAAACCGAGGCAGCTCAGGATTGATAACGTGGCGTTGCCCACGCCTATCCAGATACAATTGAAATATGAAGCCTGCACTCGTCTCAGATGAATCAACCACGACGCCGTTGGTGTTAGCGGACATTGTTCCCTATGAGCGGCGTCTCGCGGCGAGCATATCGTATGTCCTCGACGAAGGGGGGAGGCTGTTTATGGGCGAAAGCGAAGTCAATAAGACGTTGCGGAGGATTTCCAAACGCCTGAATGAACTGAGCATTCCCTATGGGGTGGCCGGAGGGATGGCATTGATAGCTCATGGATTCCGCCGGTTCACGGAGGATATTGATATTCTCGTGACCCAAGACGGTTTGGATCAAATCCACGCGCATCTGGACGGACTTGGTTGGATTCGACCGTACAGCATTAGCAAAAACTTGCGCGACACTGAAAACGGCGTTCGCGTCGAATTCTTAGTGGCCGGTGGATTTCCAGGCGACGGATTGCCGAAACCGGTTAGCTTCCCTGCACCGTCACCATCGGTGGTTGAGGATCACGAGGGCATTGCTTACGTAAACCTGCCGACGTTCGTGGCGCTAAAGCTGGCATCGGGGATGACGAATTCTCAGCGCGGCAAAGACTTGACGGATGTGGAAGAGCTGATTCGAGCGATCCCTTTGGCTCGCGACTTTTCCGATCAACTCGATCCCTACGTACGCGAGAAATATCAGCAACTGTGGCAACGTCAACAGGTATCGACAAGTCGCTTCTACGTCGCTTGGGATTGTCCAGCGCTGCAAGTGACGCCGCAATCGCTCGCCGATCTGCTCGCGGTTGATACTTCTGAACAACTCCAAAGTATGGCTGCCGAGGGAATTGAAGTTGCGGCCGAACTGTCCAGCATTGGTCAAGCCATTTTGTTTACTCACGATCGCAGTATCGCGGCGAAGTATGGCATGAGAGATCAGTTCGAAGTTGACTTGAAAAAATTGCGGCAACATCCGGCCAACGGTTAAGTCCACGAGCCTTGTTAGAAGAACGGAATATGCGTAATGGCCAAGAAAGCAACGAAGTCGGCCGCTCCTGCGGCGCCGGTCAAACTCACCGACAAAGACAAGAAAACCCTCGATAGCCTGCTCACCGTGGCCAAGAAAATCGGGGAATTTGCTAAAAACTCGGCGCCACCCGTGCTCGAGATCAGGTCTCGGTCGCTCTCGAACGTAAAGTTCAATCAATCCAAGAAGATCATCGAGATGGGATCGTCGAAGACGACCCGCGAGCTCTTCAACCTGTCGCAGGCCAAGGCCTACATGCAAACCCTGCTGGTCGGCAGCGGGGCCAAGCGCCTGATCGAGCAAGGCAAGACCACCAGCCTCCGCGGCCTGTACTACATGCTCAAGCACACGATCGACGGGACGAAGGAAGAGACATTCGAAGAACAGAGCGAATCGGACTCGATGATCGAGGACGTCGAAGTGCTCCTCGAAGCCCTCCGCGAGGAACTGCACCTATATGCCCAGAAGCGGGGCGACATGGTGGGCCAAATCACCATTGTCGATAGCGGCGACGAGATCGACTGCACGCGGATGGGCTCCGGCGGCTACGGCATCCCGTCGATCGTCGAGCCCGAACGCATCCAGTTCAAAAACTGCAAGGCCAAGTTCGTCCTGCACGTCGAAAAGGATACTGTCTGGCAGCGCTTCAACGAAGATAAGTTCTGGCTCAAGCACAACTGCATCCTCACCCATGGTGCCGGCCAGCCGACGCGCGGCGTGCGACGGCTGCTCTATCGCCTGCATCACGAGCTGAGCCTGCCGATCTACTGCGTGCTCGATAACGACCCCTGGGGATACTACATCTACAGCGTGCTCAAGCAGGGGTCGATCAACCTGGCGTACGAATCGAAGCGGATGGCGATTCCTGCCGTTCGCTACCTGGGCCTGCGGAGCAACGATTACGAACGGTGCGAGCTGTCGAGCAGCATCCAGATCAAGCTCAACGAGCAGGACATCAAACGGGCCAACCAGATCAAAAGCTACCCCTGGTTCGCCCACAAAAAGGCGTGGCAAAAAGAGATCGACCTGATGCTCAAAAACGGCTTCAAACTCGAAGTCGAAGCCCTCATCAGCAAGGACATCAGCTACGTCACCGAGGAGTACGTTCCCCAGCGGTTGGAAGAGAAGGAGTTTCTCGATTAGCGCCTGTTCGCGAATCGTTAGCGACCCGGACCCGGCTGCTGAATTTGCTTCTTGAAGCCAATCTTCTCATACACCGCGGCCAACTTGAGCGTGCAACGAATCGAGGCGAGCGTTACCGACGCGGTGAGCTCGCCGGCGTCTTGCAGCGTCCATTTGCCCCGCGATCGCTGGTAAAGCTCGACGCGTGGTTGTTCCTGTTCGATCAGCACGTACTCCTTGAGCGACTTCAGTTGCCGGTAGCAGGACGACTTGAACCCCCGATCGTAGGTGGCGGTCGATTCCGAAAGCACTTCGACCAGCAGCGTAGGATTCAGCAGCGTGTCCTGCGTGTCGTCAAGGAATTCCGGCTCGCCGCAGACAACCACCGCGTCGGGATACGTGTAGAGGCCGGTCTTGCCCACTCTCACCCGCATATCGCTGGGATAAACTTCGCACGGACTCTTGCGGAGTTGTTCGCGCAGCTCGCCCACGACATTCGCGACGAGCAGATTGTGGTTTCGCCTGGCCCCTGCCATGGCGAACATTTCGCCGTCGTAGAAATCGCTCTTGGTCGGCGCGGCCCGCTCGATGGCGAGGTACTCGGCTTCGGTCAGCTTCGGCTGGCGCACGGTGGACATACGGGCCTCCTTGGGTCAACCGCCATTCTAGCTTGGTTCCCTGGCCGGCGCAGCGACGCTTTGACGGCGCCAATAGAGCCATTCCGCGAATCGGCCGCCGAGATAGCCGAACAGTAGCGCCCAGAGCATGTGTCCGATCGCTCTGAAGACGCCACTATTCGGCACCTGGACCCCTGCGACGTTTCCCAGCATGGCCGTCGGCCAGGGCGGGTTGCCAATATCCTCTCGGGTTTGGCCATCGATCCATTTCTGCGTCATCATGGATTTGTGCAAACGGTCCAGCATCATCTCCGTTGCCCAGCGGCCGCGCGCGGCAGAGCCAGTGTTCATGAGCAGCGCCAAATAGATCGCCAGGCAGATTGCAAAGCCGCCGGCGATCGCCTGCCGCCTTCCCCGATCGGCCAGTGCAATCACCGCGGCAATCGCCAGGCAGACGGGAACCGCGTTGGCCAGCACCAGCCAGATATTCCTATCGGCGTACTTTAGGCATGTCAGGCCGGCGGCGACGCAGGCCGTCAGCAGCAGCAGTTCCCAGATCGAAAAACGGATGCCTCGGCCTGCGTTCGACATGATTAGCGTGTCCGCATTCGGTCAATCAGTCGCTGGATGGCGCACTCGTTAAAGATCGAGGCCGCCCATTTGGCCGCGGAGTTCGTTGCGGTCGTGCTCGATCAGGGCGTCGGTCACCACCTGCATGTCGCCGTGGATGATCTGGTCGAGCTTGTAGAGCGTCAGGCCGATGCGGTGGTCGGTCAGCCGATTGTCGGGAAAGTTGTACGTCCGAATCTTGTCGCTGCGGTCGCCGCTTCCCACCATGGTTTTGCGCTCGGCGGCTCGCTTGGCATGTTCTTGCTGCTGGTAGTGGTCGTACAGCCGCGATTTGAGAATTCGCAGCGCCTTGGCCAGGTTTTTGTGCTGGCTTTTCTCGTCCTGCATCGAGACGACGATGTTGGTCTCGTAATGGGTCAGGCGGACGGCCGATTCCGTTTTGTTGACGTGCTGCCCGCCGGGGCCGCTGGCGCAGAATTTGTCGAGGCGATAATCTTCGGACTTGATGTCAACTTCGACGTCTTCGGGCTCGGGCAAGACTGCCACCGTGGCGGCCGAAGTGTGGATGCGTCCCTTGGTCTCGGTTTCGGGAACCCGCTGCACGCGGTGCGTTCCCCCTTCGTACCGCAACTCGCGATAGACTCCCTCGCCTTCAAAGCCGAGCGTGATCTTGCTGAAACCGCCCATTTCGGTCGGGCTGGCTTCCATGATTTCGAGCTTCCACCGTTTTTCCTCGGCGTGGTGCTTGTACATTTGAAACAGGTCTTGAGCGAAGAGGGCCGCCTCGTCGCCGCCGGTTCCCGCCCGAATCTCCATGACGCAGCGGGTGCGGTTGGCGTCCTCGCCGCCGACCGTCATGGTCAATAGCTCGTCCCAGACGACTTCGCGCTTGGCGCGGGCGTCGGGCAGTTCGATCTCGGCCAGTTCCTTCTCGTCGGGCGAGCCGGTTTCCGACATCCGCTTCAGTTCGGCCACCTCGTCCACCAGGTTTTTGAAGCGGCGATACTTGCTGGACAACTTTGAAAGCGAGCCATGCTCGCGCGCGACCGCCGCGATCTTGGTCCCATCGACCTGGATGGCCGGGTCCGACATCTGCTGCTCGAGCTCTTCGTACCGGCGAAGCTTTCCCTCAAGCAGATCGCGAATGGATGACATAGCTGACTCCAAGCATCAAACACGGGTCGTCGGCGCGCAGAATGAGCGCCGAGAGAACGCGATGCAAGAGAGTGCGGCTACGCTTCTTCGCCAGCCGGGGCCGGCTTCTTTTTGGCGGGCTTGGCCGGCTTTTTGAGGCTGTTGTAGCTGCCGGCGGCGAACTTGTTTTGAAACTTCTCGATCCGGCCGGCCGTGTCGATGTACTTCAACTTGCCCGTAAAGAACGGGTGACAGGCCGAGCAGATATCCACCTTCAGCTCCTTGCGGGTGCTGCGGGTGGTAAAGGTATTGCCGCAGCTACAGGTGACGTTCGTAGTTACGTAGGTGGGGTGAATGCCTTCTTTCATGGGACGATCCTGCAGCCGGGCGGCGATTGGAATGGCGCGAACGATGCGAAGCGGGGGAACCTTCCAATTTATCGAGCTCTGGCTCACCCGGCAAGAGGCGGGTTGGCCCTGCTAGCGTAAACTCTTCTGCTTGGGCAACTTGCGGCGACCGATAGGAGGCACCTGGGCGGCAATTTGGATAATCGCGGCCCGACAGGCGCGCCGAAGATACCAAGGACGAACCGGATGGCGACCAGGTGCTGCCGCATTTGCCGTGGCGGCCTTGTTTGCCGGGACTCGATCAAGGAAGTGACCCGCGTGGCTCGCCTCTCGATTCTGATTCCTTGCCAGGGCGGCGCCGCCGAATTCGACGGCACGCTCGTCTCCGTGCTGCAACACCGCCCGGCAGACAGCGAAATCCTGGTGCTGCATACGCAGGCCTACGACGATCCGTACGACCTAGCCAGCGAAGTGACTTTCGTGCGCCACCAGGCCCAGGGCAGTTCGCTTGTCGGCCTGCTGCAAACGGGTTGGAAGCTGGCCAGTGCTCCCATCGTACACGTGCTGGCTTGCGGCCTAGAGGTCGAGGAAAACTGGGCCGAGCCGGCACTGGAGCATTTCGACGACGACGAAATCGCGGCCGTGGTGCCGGCGGTAATGGACGTCCCCCGCTCGCGCCTGGTTTCGGCTGGCCTGCGATGCACCGCGGGGGGGAGCCGGCGCGTGCTGCGCGACGAGCGCATGCTGCTCGGCGGCTCGGGCCACTTGCGGGCGGCCATTCAGGGGCCGACGCTGGCAGCCGGCTTTTACCGGCGCGATGTGCTGGAAGCGTTGGAGGGGTGGGATCCGACAGCAGGCGATTCCCTGGCGGATGTGGCCCTGGCGCTCGACTTGCAAAGCCTGCAACTGCGGACGGTGTTGGAACCGGCGTCGCGCGTCGTGCTAGCGAGCGATTCTCGAACATCGACCTCCACCAGCAGCCTCGCGCAGGGCCGATTTGCCGAGCGGCTGTTCTGGCGAAATGCCGGGCGAGTCGGTCTGCTGCAGGCGCTCGCCGCGCATCCGTTTGCCGTAGCCGCCGATCTTCTGGCAGCCGCGCCGCAGGCCGGTGGATTGCCAGGCCTGCTAGGACGAGCCTTGGCCTGGGCCGAACTGGGTAGCCAGCGGCGGTACGAGCGGCGGTTGCAAGCGGCCGGCCAGCGTCTTGAGCGGACACGCGCGACTCGCGGGGCAACGCTATCGCTGGCGGCTGCCCGCAAAGAGAGAATCGCGCTGCCCATGGCCGAGCCAACGACGGGCCGCAAAGCAGCCTAACCGGATCGAACATCGCCGTCGCCCTCGGCAATCTAAATGTCGCAAACCACTTGCCTACATGACCTTACAAGGACAGCGAAAATCTGTCTCAGAGGCCAGTCAACTCGCATTGCCCCTGCCGGGCGGGGCTAGTATGGTTCGAGCATCGCCGCGGCTCCCTCTACCCCCGTCAGCCGCCGCCCGCCCCCATTCAGGCAAGGACGCCATGAATTCGCCGCTCGGATTGTTGGCCGAACCACTCCCCTCCACTCCCCTGTCGCACTTCTGGGTACAATCGCTGGACCTTCGCATCCCTCCGCCGTCAGCCGCAATGTCCGCCGAGCAGCTTCGCAAGCAGGTCGCCGACGCCGCCCACACCGTAGTCGTCAAAGTGGGAACGCGCGTCCTCACGCACGCCAGCGGCACGCTCGATCACGACCGGATCGATTGCCTGGCCGAAGAGATTCATACGGTTAGCCAGGCGGGCCGGAAGGTCGTGCTGGTTTCCAGCGGAGCGGTTGGCGCGGGGATTAGCCTGCTGGGGCTCAAGTCGCGCCCGACCGATCTCGCCAAGCTGCAAGCGGTGGCCGCGGTGGGCCAGGGGCATTTGATTCAGGCCTACGACCGGACGCTCGCCAAGCATGGCCGCCGGGCCGCCCAGGTGCTGCTGACGGCCGAGGACATGGACGACCGCGTCCGCTATCTCAACGTGCGGAACACCATTTCGTCGATCCTCGAATTCGGCGCGGTTCCGATCATCAACGAAAACGATACCGTCAGCGTCGATGAGTTGAAGACGACCTTTGGCGACAACGACCGTCTGGCCGCCATGGTGACCAACGCGATCCGGGCGCCGCTCTTGATCATTCTGTCCGACATCGAGGGCTTGTACGACGGCGACCCGAGCTTGAAAAGCTCGAAGATTGTCCCGACCGTCGAAAAGATCGACGAAAAGGTGCTGGCCTACGTGCGCGATCGGAAAACCGGGCTGAGCAAGGGAGGCATGGCCAGCAAACTGGAAGCGGCCCGGATGGTGACCACGGCGGGCGAGAACACGATCATCGCCAGCGGACGCCGGCCCGATATTTTGACGCAGATCATGGCCGGCGAGATGCTCGGCACCCTGTTTTTGGCGCAGGGAAAGGGAATTACTCCGTTCAAGCGGTGGCTGGGCTTTTCGGCCCAGGTGCGGGGGCGAATCCAGGTCGATGCCGGTGCCCGGAAGGCGATCGTCGATCAAGGCCGCAGTTTACTTGCTGCCGGAATTGTCGATGCCCAGGGGGACTTTCAAAAAGGGGATGCCGTCGCCCTGTGCGACAACGAAGGGCACGTCGTCGCTCGCGGCTTGTCGAACTATTCGGCCGCCGATGTGAACCGGATTCGCGGGCTTAAATCGGACAAGATCGCCCAGGTGCTGGGCCACCGTCCGTACGACGAGGTCGTTCATCGGGACAACCTGGCCCTGGCGCGGAAGTAGGCGATGGAAAAGGGTTCATGTCGGCCGAAGCCTCCTCATCCAACCCCACCCCGGGTAGAATATGGAACAGCGCGATCGCCTAGCGCAGTTGCATCATCGCGGAGCGCCGGTACAGCTAGGTAGGACACAATCCCATGATGAACGAAGAGGGCCCTGCCGCCACGCCGCGGCCACGACCGGCTGTGTGGCCCTGGATTGCGCTGGGGTTGGTGCTGGCGGTCGGGGTTGGGTGGCGCGTCTTTGGGCCGGGGGCCAGGCCGCGAGCGGCCGACAACGAGCCGCATCCCGCGATCGGCACGCGATTGGAAACGCTCGCGCTTCAGCCGTTGACGGGCGATGCGCAGCCCCTTTCGCTCGACGATCTGCGGGGGCAAGTCGCGCTGGTCAATTTTTGGGGGCCGTGGTGCCCGCCTTGCCGGGAAGAGTTTCCGCACTTGGCCGAGCTCGAGCAGCACTTTCGCGACGAGCCGGGTTTTCGATTCGTCTCGGTCTCGGCGAGCGGAGGGCCAGGAGACGACCGCGACATGGCCCAGTCCACCGCGGCTTATTTGAAGCAGCAGCGGGCCCAGTTTCCGACCTATCGCGACGCTAACTCGGTCACGCGGAACCACTTGGCTCAAGTCGCCGGCTTGCCGGGCATCGGCTATCCGACGACCGTCGTGCTGGATGGCGAAGGGACGATTCGCGGCCTTTGGCAGGGCTACGCGGAGGGGCTCGAACGGGAAATGCATCGTACCATCGAGCAGGCACTCGATCCCCAGCCGCCGCCAAAAGCAAATCCGTAACGTGCGGATTGGATTCCGCACTGGCAGCCTGCTTGAGCACGATCAACTGCCCGTAGCGAGCAATGACAAATCGTCGCGAATGCGGTACTCCGCAGTCGGTGGGGTAGCCCGCAGCGAATTGCTATAAGGTGTTATACTGTCGTCAGTTGCGATCTCGCTGCGGACGCGGAATTGCTCGCTTACATAAGTTTTACGAAGCCCGCACAGCCCGCAGACCCTCGCCGGTGCGATATTTCCTAGGATTCTCGTGAGGGAAAGACCTTCGGCCCGAGGGGGGCCGGTGGCGCGACTCACCACTAGGAATCCACGATGGCATCGGTCACGCAGTTTACACGAACGGAATCGACCCTCGGAGCAGCCGTGGATGCACCGGCCCGCCCGCGGCCAACGGCGGATCGGCGCACCAAGAGCAAGCAACGCAAGAGTCAACCGGCTCACCCGCCGCGCGTTGAAAAACCAAAGCGAGTTTCGGAAACGTCGGCCGCTCGGCGCTACGTCAACTGGACCAACGTGATCTGGCTGGCCATTCTGCACACCGGTTGCCTGGCCGCCCCGTTCTTCTTTACGTGGGAGGCGGTGCTGTTGACCGTCGCCCTGCACTGGCTGACCGGCGGCATCGGCATTTGCCTGGGCTATCACCGTCACTTTACGCATCTCAGCTTTAGCACCTATCGCCCGATTCGCTGGCTGCTGGCTTTTTTCGGCGGTCTGGGCGGCGAAGGTTCGGTAAGCGACTGGGTCGCCAATCACCGCAAGCACCATGCGCATAGCGACCAGGAAGGGGATCCGCACTCGCCCCACGACGGCCCCTGGTGGAGCCATGTGTTTTGGCTTTCTTGGTGGGAGGGAAGCGTTGCCCACGACGAGCACCTCCGTCGCTGGGTGCCCGACCTGGTCAAAGACCCGGTCCTCCGCTGGATCGGCTACATGTTTCTGCCTTCGCACTTCCTGCTGGCCGGCGTGCTCGCCGTAGCCGGATATGCCTATGGCGGCTGGGCCATGGCAGCCTCATTCATCGTCTGGGGCATCTTCGTCCGGCTGGTCCTCGTGCTGCACTCAACTTGGTTCGTCAATTCGGCCAGCCACATGTGGGGCTATCGCAACTACACAACGACCGACGACAGCCGCAACAACTGGTGGGTCGCCCTGATCACGTATGGCGAAGGGTGGCACAACAACCATCACGCCTATCCGCGGATGGCGCTGCACGGTCACCGCTGGTGGGAATTCGACATCACCTACACGACGATCCGCCTGCTGCGGGCCTGCGGCCTGGCGTGGGACGTGGTCGATTACAAGAAGCGGTCGGAGAAAGCCTAAACTTCATCGTCCTGTAGTCATCTCCGGCGGGTACCTGCCCAGCATGGCAAGATCTTGTCGAATCGCGACCAACCGTTTGCGATTCAGATCCAAAGCCACGGTGGTGGCGCGTCCGGCTGGCGTGAAACCTTGGATCATCCAGCGATGATTTAACGCGAAGTGGTCCCCCCAAGCGTCCGTTCGGCCTGTGGGGCGTCAGCGAGGCCTACATCGGTTGCGATCTGTACGATATTGGTTCCACGCAAATCCACGGCCTCGTGGCGGGTGTGCAGCTTTGGTACTGAATTCGTTTTTGCTCTCCTCGAAGAGGGCCAGGGTGAGGAGATGCCGTCGCCACGACTCGACGACGCTGCCTGGCAGCCGCTAATGGCCCAGTGGCAGATTCGTCCCGACACCATTTACCTGAATCACGGCTCGTTCGGCCCGTCCCCCGCGGCGGTTCGAGCCGAGCGGCGGCGGTGGCTCGAGGCGGCCGAGCAGCAACCGATGGACTTTTTCGTCCGCCAGCTCGAACCGGCGTGGCTGGCGGCCCGCGATCGGCTGGCGGGGTTTGTGGGCACGAGCGGGGCGAACCTGATCTTCGTCGAGAATGCGACCGTCGGCATGAACATCGCTGCCGATTCGTTTCGGCTGGCGGCGGGCGACGAAGTGCTGCTGACCGATCACGAGTACGGCGCCGTGCAGCGGATCTGGCAGCGGGCGTGTGAAAAAGCGGGAGCGACGGCGCGGGTGGCGACGCTGCCGCTGCCGCTGACCAGCGTGGAGGAGACCGTTGCCGCGCTATTTGCGGCGGCAACCGAGCGGACGCGAATGATCGTGGTGAGCCACATCACGTCACCGACCGCGGTGATCCTGCCGGTACAGGCGATCTGCGACGAAGCCCGCCGGCGGGGCATTGCGGTGGCGATCGACGGGCCGCACGCGGTGGCGCAGTTGCCGCTGGCGATCGACCGCTTGGGCTGCGACTTTTACGCGGCCAGTTGTCACAAGTGGCTCAGCGCGCCGTTTGGCTCGGGGTTTTTGTACGTCGCCCCGCGGCAGCAGCCGAGCGTGCGGCCGCCGGTGCTGAGCTGGGGCCGAATTCCGCCCACCTGCATCGAGTCGTGGGCGGACGAGTTCGTCTGGGCCGGCACGCGCGACGCGACGGCTTACCTGGCGGTGCCCGCGGCGATCGACTTTTTGGAAGGGGTCGGCCTCGCCGCATTTCGGGCTCGCACCCACTGGCTGGCGCGGTATGCCCGGCACAGGCTGGTCGAGCTGACGGGGCTCGCGCCGATCGTTCCCGACGATCCCGCCTGGTACGCTTCGATGGCCCACGTCCCGCTGCCGCCGCCGCGAACGGCCTCCGCGCATCCGGCGGGGCGCGGCGAGGAGGGCTGTCCCGTCTCGAATCCGTTGCAGCACACGATCTGGCGCGAGCTGGGAATCGAAGTTCCGGTGATCGTGTTTCGCGGCACGCGCTACCTGCGCGTGTCGTGCCACCTGTACAACGACACGTCGCACATCGATCGGCTGGTGTCGGGCCTGAAACGGCTGCTGGCCGCGGGTCACTAGTTTGTGGCCCCGGCCGTAGAGTACGCTGCGCAGCATGTCGCAGCCCGCAAACGAGGACATTTGGGAGGCCCGTCTTCCACAGCAATTGATGACGGCGGTAACGCTGGTTGCCGTCGTGGCAACGCTCGACGCCATCGCGCTGGGCCAGGCAGTGTCCGCTCCCTCTCGTTCGCCCCAAACGGCCGGCGCGCTGGCGATCGCGCTCGCCTGCGGGCAGGTGGCGGTGGCCGCCATCTTTTTCACGTTGGGCAATGTCGGCTTGGGCCGACAGGGGCTGATTCTGGCGGCGGCGATTGCCTACGGCGGAGGACTCGTCGCCGCCGGGTCCAAAGAGCCGATCCGCTGGGACGCCGGCTGCGGCGAACTGTTCGTCCTGGCGGGCCTGCTTGCCGTGCCGGGGGCAATCTTGCGGCTGTTTGGAACTCGGCTGGTGCATCGCACGGTCCCCGTCGGGCCGGTCGGCAAACCGTGGCAATTCTCGCTCAGCGGAAGCCTGGCTCTGTTGACCGCGGCGGCCTGTTTTTTTGCGGCGGTGCGGGCACTGGCGGCCAGCAAGACGAGCGGCGTGGGCGTCGTATTGCTGGAATGGGCGCTGCTCGCCTGGTTGCCCTGGATGTGCTTTGCCGTGGTGATGCTGCCGCTGCCCCCGCTCGTCTCCCTCGGCGGATTGTGGCTACTGATTGGCCTGGCAACCGCCTTGTCGCTGCAGTTCGCCACATGGCTGAATCGCCCGGCGATGGCGTTGACCGTCGCCGCCGAGTGCGTCTGCTGCGCCTTGCTGCTGTTTGCCCTGCGCTGGGCCGGCTATCGCTTGGCGATCGCTTCGCCCCCGGCGGGCGCGGGGTAACCTAGAGTTAACGATGGATCGTTTTTTTCCACCCCAGCCTGCCGAAACGCTACCGCCAACGCCCCCAGCTCACGGCTGGCTCCTGCTGGGATTGTTAGCGGGCGTTGTTCTGCTGCAAGACATCGTCTGGCTGGTCGTCCTGCGGACCAACCGGGCGGATTGGCCCTCGCCGCTGGCGATCGCGGCGATGGGGTTGGCCTTCGCCCAGGCCGGGTTGATCCCCTTGCTGATTCTGTGGGGAACCGGCCGGCTCTGGATGCGCTGCGCCACGGCCCTCCCGCTCTACCTATTCGCCGCCTGGCTGGCGACGCGGGGCACCGACGGGAACCTGCGGAGGTGGCTGAGCATCACGCTATTCTACCTGGCGATCGTCGCGGCCCCGCTGGTCATTGCCCGCCTGGCCGGCGTCCGCATGGTCCGCGTGGGCGATGCTGAAGCCCAGGCCGGGTCGCGCCAGTTCACGATCTTCGGCCTGCTCACGTTGACCACCGTGGTGGCCGTGGTCTGTGGCGTGGCCCGCTGGCTCAGTTTTCCCTGGGAAGAGATTGGCGCGGTGGCGACCTTTGCGATTGCCTTGGCGGGCATCCCCTGGCTCTGCGCGACCGTGGCGCTGGCCCCAGTAGCCTCGTTCTGGAGCCCGGTGGCAGTTGCTCTGGTTTGCCCGCTGGCGGGCTGGCTGATCTCGCTGACCGGATTTCCGCCCCGCCAGCCGGTGGAACTGATCGCTATGTGCTGCGTGCAGGGCTTGCTGACGGTAGGAGCTTGCGCCGTCGCTCGTCTGGCGGGCTACCGACTGATCGGGCCAGGGCGAAGTTAAGAAGCAGAATTGCCAGGGGCGGAGTCGATCGGTGCAGGAATTTGCCACGGGTTTTCCCAGTTCCCCCAGCGCTGCAAATAGGCGGCATAGATCGGCATCTGTGCCGACCGCTCTTCGAGCCAGTGGCGGGTCTCGCTCACCACCTGCTGCTCCTGGTCCAGCGGCAACTGCCCCAGCAGGACCATCGTCCGCAGGAAGACGAAGTAGGTGTCGAGTACGTCGCAGCGGCAATAGTCGTTGATGTCGGCCAGCCGGCCTTCGTTCCACAAGTCCTGCACCATGTAGCCTTGGACGTCCATCTTGCCCGGCTTGCCGAGCAGGTTGGCCGCCAGGTTCAAGCCGCCGTTGAAGCGCGACGCCCCGTAGTTGGTCAGCACGTCGTGCAGATCGAGATGGGCTTCGTTGTTGTAGCGGTTCCGCGGCTGCTCGTAGGGCTTTGTGCCGCCGAACCAGCCGGCGAGTGGCAGCCCGTAGCGAAACGCGGCCAGTTCCAAAAGGGGAACATCGAACGTCCGGCCGTTGAAGCTCACCAGAGTCGGCCGGCGATAGGCTTCCCAGCCGCGCCAGAAATGCTCGGTGATGATGTGCGACCGAAACTGCGGCTCGTCGAGCGCCACCAGGTCGATCAGGCGAAAGTCGGCCCCCACCTTGGCCACGACCACCGAGACGGGCAACTGAAAGGTATAGGGGATAAAGTCGGAGTCGAACTTCTCCAGCAGGTCGGCCCGGTAGCGACGGACCGCCTCGGCCGGCTCCACACCCTCGCCCGGATACCGCAGGCGGGCCACCAGCGCGGCGTCGGCCACGCTTTCTATGTCGAACACCAGGTAGCGGACGGAAGGCTTGCTCACGCCCGGCAGCGTAGCATAGGCTGGGCGGGCACGGGACTGGGGGCTGGGGACTGGGGACTGTCGGCCCGCTCTTCCTACTGCTTCACTTCAAACTCCCCTTCGATCACTTCGTCGTCACCCTTGGGCTGGGTCGCGTGCGATCCCGCGCCGGCAGCCGGGCCGGTGTCGATGTCGTTCGAGGTGCCCGCCGCGCCGGTCGCTTCGCCGGCGGCCGCGCCCCGTTCGTACAGCACCTTGCTGAAGGCGTGCGAAGCGGCCTCCAACTGTTCGAGGGCGCTTTTGATCGCCGCCGGGTCGTTCTCCTTGGCCCGCGCGCGGGTCGTCTCGATCGCCTTGTTCAGCGGCTCGCGGTCGGCGTCGGTCAGCTTGTCGGCGTTTTCCTTGATCATCTTTTCGAGCTGGTAGCACATGTTGTCCGCCTGGTTGCGAAGCGTGGCCAGCTCGAACTTCTGCTTGTCTTCGTCGGCGTGCGATTCGGCGTCGCGGCGCATCTTCTCGATCTCGTCTTTCGAAAGGCCCGACGACTGCTCGATCTTGACGGTCGCCTCTTTGCCGGTGCCTAGGTCCTTGGCGCTGACGTTGAGGATGCCGTTGGCGTCGATGTCGAACTTGACCTCGATCTTCGGCATGCCGCGGGGCGCCGGCGGAATGCCCGACAGGTCGAAATCGCCCAACAGGCGGTTGTCGGCCGCCATCTTGCGCTCGCCCTGGAAGACTCGCACGCTCACCCCCGACTGGTTGTCGGCCGCGGTGCTGAAGACTTGCTTCTTCTCGGTCGGAATGGTCGTGTTCTTTTCGACCAGCGGGGTCATGACGCTCCCCTCGGTCTCGATGCCCAAGGTGAGCGGCGTCACGTCCAACAGCAGCACGTCTTTCCGCTCGCCCGCCAGCACGCTGCCTTGAATGGCCGCCCCCACGGCGACCACTTCGTCCGGGTTGACCCCTTTGTGCGGCTCTTTGCCAAAGATTTCTTTAACCAGCTTTTGCACCTTGGGCACACGCGTGGAACCGCCGACCAGCACCACCTCGTCGATTTGGCTGGCCGACAGCTTGGCGTCTTGCAGGGCCTGCATCATCGGCTTGCGGCAGCGCTCGACCAGCGGGTCGATCAGCTCTTCGAACTTGCTGCGGCCGATCGTCATGGTCAGGTGCTTGGGCACCCCCTCGACGATCGTGATGAACGGCAGGTTGATGTCGGTCTGCGGCAGCGAGCTGAGCTCTTTTTTGGCCTTCTCGCACGCTTCTTGCAGGCGCTGCAGGGCCATCGGATCCTTGCGCAGGTCGATGCCGTTGTCCTTTTTGAACTCGCCCGCCACGTAGTGGATCAGGGCATCGTCGAAGTCGTCGCCACCCAGGTGCGTATCGCCGTGGGTGCTCATCACCTCAAACACCTTGGTCTCTTCGCTGCTCGCCCCGGCCACCTGCAGCACCGACACGTCGAACGTGCCGCCCCCCAGATCGAAAACGACGATCTTCTCTTCCTTTTTCTTGTCCAGGCCATAGGCGAGCGCGGCCGCGGTCGGCTCGTTGATGATGCGGGCGACTTCCAGGCCGGCGATCTGGCCGGCATCTTTGGTCGCTTGCCGCTGGGCGTCGTTAAAGTAGGCGGGGACCGTGATGACCGCCTTGTTCACCTTGTGCCCCAGGTACGACTCGGCCGCCTCTTTCAGCTTGCGGAGGATTTTTGCCGAGATCTCTTGCGGCGTGTGTTCCTTGTCGCCGATCTTCACCTTGACGTAGTCTTGCGCGCCGCCGGTCACCTTGTAGGGGACCATCTTCTCTTCGGTTTCGACCTCGGCATGCCGCCGCCCCATGAAACGCTTGACCGAATAGACGGTCCGCGTGGGGTTGGTCACCGCCTGCCGCTTGGCCGGTTCGCCCACCAGCGTTTCTCCCTTGTCGTTGAACGCCACGACGCTGGGGGTCAGGCGGTTCCCTTCGGCATTGGCGATGACTTTGGGCTCCGACCCTTCCATGATGGCGACCACCGAGTTGGTCGTCCCCAGGTCGATCCCGATGATCTTCTCTCCAGCGGCCATAGCACTCTTCTCCCTTGCAGTTCTTTAGACGGCGATTGCTTTGCAATTGTGTTGGTTCGCGGCCAGCGAAGGTTCGGCCGCGCGTGCCTTTCCGACTCAAACGGATTTGGCCGAATACAATTCGCAAAGGGTGTGCCAGACGCCAGGTCGCCCTTGTCACGCGGCCGCAAGTCTCTTCGTTGCATGTACTTAGATCGTTCGATCCGAGGCTGGCCCATTCGCGGGCAAGGGATTCGCGCGCGGGGGCTGTCAAATTGACACACGGCCCTTGGGCCGGGCAGCCCCTGGAAAAACCAGGGAGCGTCGGTCGGAGGGAGAACCGCGGATGGCGCTGATTTTCGCGGATGGGAAGGATTTTTGAACAGAAGCAAACGAAGGGAACAAAGAGTCGAAAAAACGGATTCGCCCGCTCTCCGCTACATCTCTTGGACCGACATTCTTTTTTGTGCCTCCTGGTGTTTTTGTGGCCATAAAAATCTTCGCGGCTCGCGAAGATATTCAACGTTTTTAGTACGGATGAGAAATATCCGTGTTTCATCTGTGCTTCATCTGTGGCTTCCGATCCTCTTTGCGATTCGCTGGGGGTTAGATCATTTGCTGCTTGCTCCCTTATTCCACTGCGGCGCATAGAGCGCCGCTCCCCGCTAGTTCGCGGTCGATCTCGGCCATCAGCAGGTCGGGCCGCACCGGCTTG
>JBBDYF010000093.1:0-34457 GCA_040901775.1 Pirellulaceae bacterium
GCTCGAAAGGGACCGAGTAGTTGTCGAAGCGACCGCGGAAGCGGTGGCCGATCGTCGCACCCTACTCCCATCAACGCATTGGCATCCTTTGGGTACTCCGAAACTGGGGAATTACTCGACGACTACGCCGTACCAGGTTCCCTGGTCGAGCAAGAACGGCTGCTCGCCACGCGACTGAGCGAACATCTGCCGGGGTTTGCTGTGCAAATCACCAGCCACCCCAGTCACTCATTGCGGAAATCTCGCCCCACTTTGTCCGCCAGCTCGCGCACTTTGCCCACGAGCGCCGCTTCGGCCCGCGGCGAAAAGTTGATCCCTCCCACGCCCCGCGTTTCGTAGCCCCCTTCGGCGATCAGTCGGGCCGACGGCAGATAGCCGTACACGTCGTTGGCATAGGCCGACAGCCACAGCCGGTTCGGCCCCAACGCCTTTTCCAGCAAGGCGACGTAATCGACGACCACTTCGCCCGACAGCGCGACGAGGGTCAGGTCGTCGCCAAACTGCCAGACCGCGACCGGGCCGGCGTAGTGATCCGCCGGTTGCTCGCCCTTGTCGAGCGACGCCAGTATCTTTTGGGCGGCTGCCGCGAATCGATTGTCGGTCGCGGCCCGCTTTTCGAGTTCTTCCCGCGAAGGAAGCTCCAGCGGCAACTTGGCTTTGTCGAGCGCCACCCGCAGCGGGCCGCGCACCGGCTCGAGCTTGGTTGCCAGCACGCGCTCGACCTCCTGGCTCAATTCCAGGCCGTGTTGGCGGGCCAGTTCCATCGTGCCGTGCGGATACGGATCGCTGTCGCCGGCAAAACCGAGGATGAACATTGCCTGCACGTCGGGGTGCCGCTCTTCGAGATTGGCCTGGGCGAAACCGGCATAGTCGCCGCAAAGTTCGTAGCAATTGGGCCGCAAGGTGGTGTTGTGCGTCGCCGCGCCAAACAGCACGCCCCGCAACTGCCCCTCGGCCGTGTCGATCCGCAACACCGGCACGGTGCGGTCGGCCGGCCCCCGCGCGTTCATCCCCAGGATCACTCCGCGGGGCGTGAACTGCCGGCGATTGAGCACGAAATTGGCCACGCCCGTTCCCCACGACAGCCGGGCCGGCTCGCGCTTTTTCAGCGACTCGACAACGAGCTCAACCAACTGGTCTTGCAGCTTGCTGGTGTATTCGAGGGTGCGGTGGCTATCGTCGGCCGAGCGATCGCCGTCGGTCTGCGGGTTCAAGCTCAGGGTGGGGCCCGTGTGGATGTGCGACGAGGTGAGCAGAATCTGTTCGCGCTTCAGTCCGGCCCGTTCGGCCAGGCGCGTGCAGATCGGCTCGGCAATCGCCGCCGACAGGCCGATCAGGTCGGTGGTCACCAGCACCGCCAGGTTCCCTTCGCGGTCTTCCAAGGCCAGCGCCTTGGCGTACAGGTCGGCGGTCACCTTCTCGAAGGGCCGGTTGCGGCTGGCATAGCCGGCCAAAAACACGGGCCGCTCCGGCGTGATTTTAACCTTTGCCAGCCCCACCTTCCAATCGGGCTCTTCGGCGTGGGCCTGGCCGGCCAAAGCAGCCGCCAGCAGGCAGGTCACCATCGTGCGGAGAATCGTCGGTTGCTGGTACATATTCTGGTCTCGCTCGGGGCCGGGCCGGATTTCCAGGGATTCCAATCACGCGCGATTCTAACAGGGCCGCAGCCGACCCTGCAAACCCGCTGGCCTTGGTCGCGATCCTGTGGGGCAGGCGTCTCGCCTGCCAAGCCCTGCCAAGTCGCTGTCCTTCGCGAAACCTCCCGACTCCGACCGAAATTCGGAATCGACGGCAATTATATACATCCTTGCGCTACTGTCAAGAGAACCACTACATCTGGTAGCTCGCCGCTCTAGACCATAGTGACGCACACTGGCAATCTCAACGCGCTGCCGGCGTTCTCCCCCGATGGCAGGTATGTCGCCTACATTCAGTTCCGCGACGATGGCATGTACGATTTGAGGCTGGTCGACCTGGAAACCGACGAGGAAACCAAGGTCGCCGAGGATGTCTTGCTTCTTCGGCCCGCGTGGCGACGAGCGCCAAAGAGTGATTGAGCGGTTTCAATGGCAGACTCCGCGCGGCTTCACGGCCCCCCGCAGTGTCGGTGGCGGGACGCCTACCCAACGAGCAGCGTGCGTTCGACGAAGCCCGTATCGACCAAGCCTTCGGCGAAGGTGGCGTGGCTGAGAACCCGCTTGTGGAAGGGGGCCGTGGTCTTGATCCCTTCCACGCGCAGCTCGCCCAGGGCCCGCTTCATGCAGGCGATCGCTTCCTCGCGCGTTGGGCGGTGGACGATCAGTTTGCCGATCATCGAGTCGTAGTATGGCGGCACCGTGTAGCCGGCATGGGCGTGCGAATCCCAGCGGACGCCGGGGCCGCCGGGCATGTAAAGCTGCTTGATCAGTCGCAACATCGCTTGGCCTCGGGATGTTCGCTTTAACCCCGTCCGCTTGACGCTTTGCGCCCGCGGGAAATAGCATGGGGCGGTCGTGGGCAGACCCGCGCGACTGACACCAATCCGACGCGCTAGCGAGGGACATTCGTGGTCCCTCGCGGATGCTGAAGTCCCTCGCTGACGCTTCCGGTTGGTATGCTCCTCGGTCCCTCGCTGACGCTTCGGGTTGGTATGCTCATTAGTCCCTCGCTGACGCTTCGGGTTGGTATGTTGTTTGGTCCCTCGCTCGCGCGTCGGGCTAGTATTCTCGGCTGCCGAAACTTGTCGTAAGTCCCTTTGCTATCTGGCTTTCCGTCATGCAAGTTACCAAAGTCGCGCTCGTCGGCATGGGCACCGTGGGAACCGGCGTCGCTCGGCTGTTGATCGATCACGGCGACCGGACCGCTCGCCATGCCGGGCGGACGCTGTGGGTCGATTCGGTGGTCGTTCGGGATGTGCGTAAGGCGCGGGATTACGACCTGCCGCAGGGGGTGCTGACCGACGACCTGTCGCGGGTGCTGAACAACCCGGAAATCAAGCTGGCCGCGGTGCTGGTGGGGGGGCTCGAACCGGCCCGGACGATCACCCTGGCACTGCTCGAAAGCGGCAAGGACATTGTCACGGCGAACAAGCTGCTGCTGGCCGAGCATGGGCCGGAGCTTTTCGACCGGGCCCGCGAATTGGGGCGGTCGATCGCCTTCGACGCCTGCGTGGCCGGCGGCATCCCGATCACCACGAACATCGCCCAATGCTTTTCGGCGAACCAAATTCAGAGCCTGCGCGGCATCCTGAACGGCACGACCAATTTCATCGTTTCGCAGATGGAAGAGCAGGGAACCAGCTACGCAGCCGCCCTGGCCGAGGCCCAGCGGCTGGGCTTTGCCGAGCCCGACCCGACGATGGATGTTTCCGGCGGCGATGCGGCCCAAAAGCTGGCGATCCTGGCGCACCTGGCCTTCGGCGCGCGCGTTCATTGGAGTGAGATTCCGACGCTCGGCATCGACACGCTCGACCCGGCCGACCTGCGCTACGCGAAGGAACTGGGATACCGGATCAAGCTGATCGCGGTCGCTCAGTTGCATGGGGCCGGCCTGGAACTGCACGTGTCGCCGACGCTCGTGAAAATCGGCACACCGCTGGCCGAAGTGCGCCAGGCGTACAACGCGATTCAAGTGGTCGGCGACGCGGTGGGGCCGATCTTCTTTCACGGCCTGGGGGCGGGGCAAATGCCGACCGCCTCGTCCGTCGCCGCCGACATGATCGACGTGGCGGTCGGCCGCACCGGCATCACGTTCCGCACGCTCAATCTTTGGTCGCAGGGGGCGGCCCGGGTGTCCATGCTCGACCACAAGCAGTTGCCGGGGCGGTATTACCTGCGGTTCACGGTCGAAGACAGGCCGGGCGTCTTGGCCGAGATTGCCGGCGTGCTGGGCCGGCACCAGATCTCGATCGCCAGCGTGATCCAGCACGAGCCGACCGGCGATGGCCAGAACCGGATCGTGCCGCTCGTCATCATGAGCTACCAGGCGCGCGAAGGCGCCGCCCAAGCCGCCATTGCCGAGATCGACCGGCTGCCGTGTACGCGGACGGCGAGCGTAAGAATGAGGGTGATCGACTAGTTTCAGGTTTCAAGTTCCAGGTTTCAGGTTTCAGGTGTTGCCGTGGCTAAGTTCACTCGTTTCGAAGACATCGAAGCCTGGAAAAGATCGCGTGAATTGACCCACAAAGTGTATGAATGCACGAGATTGCCGACTTCGCTAAGGATTTCGGGCTGAAAGACCAGATTCGAGAGCCGCAGTCTCGACCATGAGCAATATCGCGGAGGGTTTCGAACGGGATGGAAACCAAGAGTTCGTCCAGTTTCTTGCAATTGCGAAAGGTTCAGTCGGTGAAGTTCGGGCGCAACTTTATGTGGCATTGGATGAAGGATACGTATCGAGCGAGCGATTCCGAGAACTTAGCCGCGATGCGCTCGCCATCAGCAAGATGCTTGCCGCGTTGATGACGTATCTCCGAAGTGCCGAGCATCGCGGCCTCAAATACAAGTCACCTCCGCGCCCCGGAAACGGCACCGAGAATTAAACTACCTGAAACCTGAAACCTGAAACTTGAAACTTGAAACTCTAAGCATCGCCCGCCCATGAAATACGCGATCATCATCCCCGACGGCTGTGCCGATGAGCCGCAAGATTCGCTCGGCGGCAAAACTCCGCTGCAAGCCGCTCGCACGCCCGCGATGGACGAGATTGCCCGGCTGGGAGTCGTCGGCCGGGCCAACAACGTTCCCGCGCACCTGCCGGCCGGCTCGGACGTGGCCAACCTGAGCCTGTTTGGCTACGACCCGAACCAATACTTCACGGGCCGCGCGCCGCTCGAAGCGGCCGCCCAAGGGATTAAGCTCGCTCCAGACGATTGGGCCATCCGCTGCAACCTGGTGACGGTCGAAGAGCAGGCGATGCGCAGCTTTACGGCCGACCATATCAGCACGGCCGAAGCGACCGAGCTGCTGAAGACTTGCCAGCAGGCGCTGGGGGCCGAACACTTGGAGTTTGTGCCGGGGGTCAGCTATCGCAACCTGCTGCTGTTCCGCGGGGCAGGGGAGGGGGGAGCGCCGTTCACCAAGGATACGCGGACCACGCCGCCGCATGACTTGACCGACAAGTCCGTGGCCGACGACTTCCCCCGCGGGCCGGGCAGCGACCTGCTTTCGGATTTGATGTTCCGATCGCTGGACCTGTTTGCCGAGCACCCGGTCAACGTCGCCCGGCGGCAGGCGGGCAAGCTTCCGGCGACGAACCTCTGGCTGTGGGGGCTGGGAAAGACCCCGTCGCTTGCTCCGTTTTTCGAGCTGCACGGCAAGCGAGGAAAGATGATTACGGCGGTCGATCTGCTGCGCGGCCTGGCGGCGCTCATCGGCTGGGAGCGGATCGAGGTTGCCGGAGCGACCGGCTATCTCGATACCGACTACGCCGCCAAGGGCCGGGCCGCGATCGAAGCCTTGGCTTCGACCGACGTGGTGTGCGTCCACGTCGAGGCGACGGACGAAGCGTCGCACGAAGGGCGGGCCGACGCCAAGATCCAGGCCCTGGAAGAGATCGACTCCAAAATCGTCGCCCCGCTGCATGCCGCCCTCAAAGCGCACGGCGATTACCGCATTCTCGTTTCGCCCGATCATCCGACTCCGATCCGCACCAAGACCCACAGCCACGGCTTTGTGCCCCTCGCCATCTGCGGCCGCGGCATCGCGCCCGACGCTGCGACGACCTACGACGAGGTTGCCGCGGGGCAGTCGAACCTGGCGTTTGAAGAAGGGTGGAAATTGATGGGGTATTTTCTCGGCTAGCGACTAACCGCCCCCCAGTCGCTGCCGGATCAGCTCGGCGAGGCGCTCGATCTCGCCATCCAACCACGGGGCGACGCGGCCATCCTGAATCGTAAACCAGGCCCGCTGGCGCTCAGGCCAAAGCGTGATCTCCAAAGTTCCCGAGGCGCGGCCGTTCTTCAGGTGCCAATGGATCGAGCCGGGATATTTTTTGAGCGAGCCGCGGAGCGTGACCTGCAAGCCACGCTGAGCAATCGCTTCGTCAATGACCTGCTCGACTCTCTGGCAAGTGACGCCCGTCGGCAAGTGGATTTCGGTATCGCGCAACTAGCACCTCCGCCGCGTCAGGTCGGACAGTCGCGTTCGCTGCTGGCCCTGATCGTCGAAGTTGCCAGGGTCGAGCCACGCCAAAAATGCTGCTCGCAGAGCCGGCCACTCGGCGTCGATGGCCGCATACCAGGCGGTATCCCGGCTGCGACCCTTATAGACCGTCGCCTGCCGGAAGATTCCCTCGAACGACAGCCCCAGCCGCTGGGCCGCCGCGCGGGAGGCCGCGTTCAGCGCGTCGCATTTCCATTCGTAGCGCCGGTAGCCGAGCTCGAACGCCCGCTGCATCAGCAAAAACATCGCTTCGGTCGCGGCTGGGCGGCGCTGCAGGCGGGGTGCGTAGTGCAGATGACCCACCTCGATCGTTCCGCCGGCCGGAGCGATCCGCAGGTAGCTGGCCAGGCCCGCCGGCTGCCCGTCGGCCCGATCGACGATTGCAAAAAACAGCGGATCATCCCCCAGGCATTTGCCGCTCATCCAGTCGCGATAGCTGGCCAGCGTGGGAAACGGCCCATAGGGGAGGTAGGTCCAGCTTTGCCCCTGCTCGTCGGCCGCATTGGCGGCAAACAACGCAGCCGCGTGGCGGTCGGGGTCGAGCGGCTCCAGCCGGCAAAACCGCCCCTCGATTGCCTCGCGCGGCGGACGGGGCGGGGCCGTCCAGCCCGCGAGCGGAAAACCGATCGGCTGCCCGAGGTGGTTGAAGGAGGGTTCCATGACGGCCTAGTTTACCGCGAGCGCCCCAGTCCGGCAGCCGGGTTGGCTTGCGTGGTTACACTGGTGGCCTCAAGAAAACCCGGTCTCTGGCCGCTTGAATGGTCGCGCGATCGTGGGCGAGGGGGACGCTGCGCTCGGCCGCCTCGGCGATCAAGTCGGCGTGCTGGAGCAGCGCCAAATGCCGCTTTGGATCGGCCGTCCGGGCCGCGAGGATTGCCAGCACCTCAAGCAGCCGCGCCAGAACGGCGACGTTGCCGGCGGCATTCTGCCGGATCTGGTCGAAAGCGTCGGCCAACAAGCTGGCGAATGTCGGCCCGCGGCAGATGAGCCGCAATTGTCCCTGTTCGGAGCGATAGGGTGATTCGACCTTGCGCGCGGCGAGCCGCGCGAGGATCGCGCCCAGATAGTCCACGCAGATCACCGCGGTCGTGGTGTCGTTGATGCCCGGCGACAGTGCCTTGAGGGCGACATCCACGATCTGCCGGATGCCGTAGCCCGCGTCCTGATGCACCGTCCGATGCCGTCCCACGGAATACGCCCCGTTCACCTGCCGCACGTCGTCGTCGTCCGGCTGCTTGCCGGCCACCGAGGCCAGCGGCGAGTCTTCGATGACGAAATCGCCGATTCCCCGCTCCATCCGGACGACGATGCTGTGCCGCCGCGCGACGTCGAGCAGGGCCTCGGCGGCAATCCCTTGAATGTAGCCGGTCTTGCGGGCCGGGATCGTGATCCACACCCGACTCGCAAGCTCGACTTCCGATTCCAAGGTCTCCCCCTCTTGCTCGTCGTCAGGCTGGCCTACTTCAGCCGGAAACAGGCGATCGACCGCTTGCAGCGTTTCGGTGGCGACCGAGTCGATGATGTTCGTTGCCTGCAGCGAGGCGGCAATGTGATGAATGAAGTAGATTAAAAAGCCGATGGCCACCAGCGCCAGCAACACGGCGACGAGCACCGCCAGGGCCGGAACGAACGCGCCTTCGTCGCCGCCGCGAATCGTCCGCAGCACGATCAGGCAATAGGCGAAGACCCCCACGAAGACGCCGAGGACCGTTTGGTTGGCCCGGTCGCGCATGAAGTTCCGCAAGATTCGCGAGGTGTACTGGCTCGAGGCCAGGGTCATGGCGACCACCGTAATCGAGAAGGTGACGCCGGCCACGGTAATCATCGAGCCGGCGATGGCCGACAGCAGCCCGCGCGAGCCTTCCGCTCCAGCCCCGAAGAGCCGCGGCCACCGCTCCACCAGCCGGTCGCGGTGACCCAACAAGTCCACCTCGATCAATCCCACGGCCAGGGCGACGGCCCCGGCGACGATGAGCGCCGGGATGAACCAAAGGCTCGCCCGCAAATTTTCCCAGCGCTTGCGCAGTTGGTTCATGGGGTCCATCGACGAGCGGGCTAGGGGCTGGATATCGGGTTCAGCCTACCAAATACGAAGGGGGGGGCACGCTTGGGTTGCGGTACAAACGCGATGAGCCCTATACCTGCCCGGTGTCTCGCACGAACAACATGCTGTCCGGTTGAGACTCTAGCCCGAGCGTCGCGTTCACCTATTTCCGGAGCCACCGTGCTCACGCCACGATAACAGAAACGCCAAACGGCACCTCCAGCGCAAGGAACAGTTCCAAACACTTGTGCGACACCTCGAAGCCGGCCGTATCGCAATTGGAACGATACCCACAGAAGACATCAACCTTGAATCGCTGCTTGAGGTCTTTGAGATAGTTAAGCTCCGGTCGCACGACTCTCCAGAGCGCCTCGATGTGGCGTTCCAGCGGTTCGGTCGCAGGTAGCGAGGGCTCGAAATGCCACGCATCGTCGCGGTAGGCCGGCGATCTTGGACCGCAGCGCTCCCCCTTGCGATGCAGGTGCGTTGGCTGGACACCGAGCCGCTGACTAATTTCCTCAAAAGGGATCGCATCGCCATGAATGCGCAAAGCCGCGCTGAAAAGGTAGTAATTCACCTCGTCCGGCTCCTCGCCATTGAGAAATCCCCGCAAGGTGCGAAACATCTGGGGTTCGTCGGCAGCACTCATAGGCAAATAACGATAAAGCTCACCTGCCCGGGCCGCTCAGGCGCGCTGAACACTGGAAAAGCCTAAATGCGGCCGGTTTGTCAGCTTACGATTTTGCAGGTACCAGCGGCGTGTGTGTCCATTTTCTGTTTGCAGGAATTTTCGACTTCGAGAGTTATGTAGCACTGCCCAACGACCCGCTCAGCACCCGGCCCGCAGAACGCGGGGATTGCAACCAGAGCGCGATGGCCGGGTTCGCTGCAGCGCATGGCTAGGCTGCGTTGTCATTTGCGATATACCCCGCGATTCTCATACTCGTAAGCGACTGAACAGTTACCGAAATATTCTGCGGTGTTGCGACCCACCTGAAAGGCGGCGGCGCGCTTAAGGAGAACTTCACGCAACCTGGTAAACACTGATTGGAATTGCGGAGTCATGCGAGTTGCAGCGGCCTAACGACCCAGTTCACCTGCCGGGGCGGCTTGGTGAACTTCGAACCTCAGAAAACCGTCATGCGGCCGGAGTCAGGTCCAGCGCCTGGTTCGGTGCCCCGTTCAGGGGCGGATGTCGGTTACTTTAGTGCCACCAACTTCTCCGCCAAATCTTTGAGCGTGGAGACCGTCAGCTCCGGGGTTGGGCCGAGGGGGAACTGCCGCTGGCCTGGGCGGCCGACGAACGCTGCCCGCATCCCGGCCCAAGTCGCCCCGGCCACGTCCCACCCGTGGGCCGCGACCAGCAGGCACTCGGACACGTCCGCCCCGACCCGGTGGGCGGCCCAGCGGTAGACGTGGGCGTGCGGCTTGTACAGCCCCACCCCCTCGACGCTCAACGCGAGCTCGAACAGCTTGTCGAGCCCGGCGTTCTTCAACTGGTCGGCGACCGCCGCGTCCGAGGAGTTAGTCAGCGTGATCAACCGGTAGTTCGCGTCCCGGAGGCGTTCGAGGGCCGGGGCGACCTCCGGGTGCGGCGGCAGAGAGCGGATCGGAGCGACGGCCTTCTTCGCCGCGCCCTTGCCTAAATCGATGCCTTGATTCTTGGCGACCATCTGCAGGCACGCGACCCCGATCTCGCCGAAGTCGAAGTAGCGGTCGGCCACGGTCGTCACGAGCGAGTATTGCAGCATCGTGGTGAACTAGAGCGGGACCAACTCCGGACGACCGCCCAGCGCTTCGCCCACGCTCTGCTTCAGAGGTTTCAGGTCGAGCAGCGTCTCGTTCACGTCGAAGAAGAGAACCTTCGGTCGCGCCATCGCCAAGTCACCTTTCTCCCCCCCGGCCGTGGCCGCAGCGGCGACCGCCGCCCCGACCGCCCCGAGTACACCTCGCCTGGTCACATCCATCGGTCAGCCTCCAGGGGAACTCCGTTGGCATTCCGAGAGAGGTGGTGCTGAGCGCCATGCGCCTCCCCCCGCCTAACAATAAAGCTCAGTTGCCCGCCGTCAAGTGTGCGAAATGACAACAGTATAGCTGTGAAGCAGAAACGCCAAAACGGCCGTTCGCGACGCGGAGCAACTGCGGCGCCGTGCTAGGCCGGGCAGTTACTTCGGATCCGCAATGCCTAAACCCTTGCATATTTTGCGTGCCAGGTTGTCGGATATCTCAACGTGTCTTGGAACGGCCTCCGTGGCGCCCGTGGTTGGGTTGGTCCACAGAGTGTGCGAGCGGCCTTCGCGCTTCAGGTGGCATCCAGATTTGCGCAGCTGACGCAACAAAGCAGCTCGTTTCATTCGACCGTCACCACGGTCCGGTCAGCATCCTCCGGCACGCCGCGCAGACCATCTTCGCGCCGATCTTGGAGAATCAGTCCGATCGCGTCGCGGAGGCTGGTCAACGACTCGTCGCGCGAATGGCCCTGGCCATTGGCGCCGGGCACTTCCGGACAGTAGGCGACGAACCACTCGCCGTCGCGTTCAACGACTGCCGTAAATTCGTTGTGCATGGCTGCGTATCCTGGGGCCTAACTTTTGATTTTGCCGACATTCGTCGGCCGCTAGTTGCCGCAATTTAGCGGTCCAGCTTGCGGCCGTCAAATCGGTTCGCTACGTCTTGCGAAGTCTCCAGCGGAGCAGAGGACCGAGCACAAATGCATTGTTCCACGGCTCATCGGCTGCGAAGACGCCCCGATTATAGGCCGGGAAAAGCTTGCCGCCGAATTCTTTTTCCAGTTCCGACAGTCGCTGAGCCTCAACCGAGTCCTGCGAGATGCTCATTTGCGGCATCTCGAGCACGATGAATCAGAGGTGCTTCAACGACTTCAAATGGTCGATCATCGCCGGCGACGTCTGCTCCAGCTTCAGTTCGGCGATGACGACGCATTGGTCGGCATTGCCGATGAGAAGATCGAGCGCGCTCTGGCGCGGCGGCTTCGCAGGGCCATGGCGTCCTACCCGGACCTGTGAAAAATAAATGCTGTCGGGGAACATCCCGCCGCTGATAAATGAAAAGGACAGGCTGGGCTCTTGGAAGTTCCGATAGACTCGTCCGCCGGCTTGTTCGATGGCGTCAACCGCCTGGCGCTGGCTGTCGCTCAAGCGCCAGGCAAGAAAACAGGCTACCAAGGTAACCGCCAGAAAGAGGGTGCGCAAACGGAATCGAAGCAGTCGGTGCATGGGCCTATTCTCGATATATAGAACCGTTGACTCTGCCGACTTTCGCCTGCCCACCCGCCGGAATATAGCGGTCCAGTTTGCGGACGGCATGGTCGCCGCTGGTGGCTCCCACATAACGCCGCTTCTGCTCCTCGTCGTACAGCACGCCCAGCATGAACTCTTTGTAGGATTGATCGGCCCCTTCCTGCCGCGGCGGCAGAGGCCGACATATTCGTCCCCGCTTCTTCCGCTGGTCCTTCACCTTCGCTCGCCGCTTCTGTTTTTCCGCGTCGGTGACCAGCGGTGCCAGGACCCCATCGCAGCCCAGATAAACCCGCGATTTGCCGCTGGCCGCTCGACAGTCCTTCGCTTCCCAGTCCGGCGGCAGACGAAGTGGTCAGCGGTGCGGAAGTCGTCCACCCTCGGAAGCCCTCTGCGGCCTAACGACCCAAGCTCAGCGACCCGGCCCACGAAGGCGTGCGATTGCAACCTGGACGCGAGGGCCGGGTTCGCTGCAGCGCATGGTTAGGCGGCGTCCTCACTGGCTGAATCCTGAAAGTCATGTCTTGGGCGGCTCTGAGGTCGCCTGCGCTTCACGGACAAGTTTGTGCCAGGAGCGCTTACCGCACTGCGGACACTTCATGAAGGAGAAGGTGCGTGACTGGCTGGCCTTCCAACGGATACCACCCAACTCCCAGATGGACCGCGCGAAACCGCACGAACATCGCATCATCCACGAGCGTGAGTCTGCCTCCATGCTCTCAGCCCATCTGCGAGGCAGAATGCGAACGAAGAACTTTTGAAGAAATGACATAAACGTGGTGTGCCGCCTAACGTTAAAGATCACGGGGCGGCCGTGATCGACTTTCCATTGACGTTGGACGACGCCGGCCGCTCCCGTGCATCGTTTTGTTCGTCGCCGTTTTGGCATCGCAGGAACGCGCGAACCTCGTCGATTGTATACGCTGGAATTCGTCTGTGAATCATTGCGTGGCAATTGGGACAAATCGGGCGAAGGTCACGAATCGGATCAATTTCGTATTCACGCCCAATATCGGAAACCGGCGTCAGATGATGGACGTGAATGAACTCGCGACCGACGTCACCATATCGGGCGACGAAATTGAAGCGGCAAACGACGCAGTCATATCCATATTCGGCCAAGCACAATTGCCGAGCCTTCGGATTCCGTTCGTAGACGTTTACCGGAACGCGATACACAGCACCTTCAAATAGCGTTGTGGTTGCCTCCGATTCTTCAGGCAGGAGAATGTTGGCGGTATCGACCCAGCCGAGTTCTTCCAATGCGGTCGCAACTTCAGGTCGCATGATCCAATGCCATTCGTTGTTGCGATTCTCAAATGTGACAAGCGTTCCAAGCCGTTCTTTCATCGGGTTGTATTCGAGCGATTCACCGACAAGTCGTCCAAGCCGACCGTAGACCGAATTCGCCACGGAGTAGTGATGATATCCTTGAGCCGTGGCCATGGCCGTAGCAGTGATGGTCCGATCGTGAGCGTGATAGTGAAGCCGAAGCATTTCCAACTGGGCATCCGTAATCCCGCTCACCCGTCGGAATGCGGCGGCGTATTGCGCAGGTGAAGGAGCGGCCTGAGCTGTTGGAGTAACGTAGTGTTCCGCGAGTGTATCGAATGCGAAGTCGACGTCAGAATCAGGGCGGGCGCCGAATCGTCCGCCAAGTCTGTAGCCAAGGTTTTGCCACGTCAGTTTTGCAAGCGTCGATTGCGAGTACCCATCCGCGCGACGGTCTGCGTCACGCCATCCAGAACGGAAGCGGCTGCGACGCTGCGCGTCGGGTGGACGCCTACGATCACGCTTGAACTCAAGCTGGTCGTAGGCACTCGTGATTTCGGCGATGGTCAGCATGATGTGTTTAGGCGACGAACGCTTGCGCATCACCTGCGGGCGAAGCCCGTCTGGTGCATGCGCTTGTTCGGCGAAGATCCTCGACTCCTGCAGTCTGTAGCTCGCACGATATACTCACTTTGGCTCAACTGACCGCCACACGGCCAGCAGGTTCCACAATCTGAGGTTTCGTCTGCGGATCCCAGCGTCGACCACCGCCCCCCAGCTGGAGTAGGGCTGCGGCGGCTGGTACTTGCCACGTGCGGGGTCATACTCTCCCTCGACGCCCGTAAACACGGACATGGAGCTCGTCGCGGCAGCCTTGACACCGTCGTCGGTGGCGCGGGAGCCGATGAAGAAGTCGTTGCCAGGCCAAGAGACATAATCCCAGGCGACGATGCTGTACAGGGCGCAGCGCGAAAAGTCGTCGCCCTGCTCCGCATAGGCGACTGGGCGGCAAAGCTGCGACTTCGCCTGATTCCCCGGGACCCTCAGCGGGCGGACCATGAACGATATGCCGTGGAACTCGCGGCGCATGTTCTCGCACTCGCTGTACGGGTCGAACCAGACGGCCTTGAGGTTCGGAAGGGAAGCGCCGTACTCGGTCAAGAGCCTCTCCAGAACCGCCTGCAACCGCGTGCCGAGTTGACCGCGGAATGGACCGGCAAACTGCCCGCAACCGAGGCCTGGCACGGTCAGGAAGCCGGATCGCGGCCTGCGTGCGCGATCATTGATGTAGCGGAAGACGGGGAGCAGTCTGCGCCTGTAGAGGCTGTAGTACCCCTCTGTCGACAACTGACCATCGGGCGCGGTCGTCTCGTTCCAGTCAGCCGGCGTATGCCCGCGCCCATTACGCAGGAGAGCACCGGGAGTGAATATCAGCGTCCCTGAAAAAGGAGGTGCGTGCGGCGTCGGGGCACTGTGGTTGCCGTCATCGAAGATGGTCACAGGAGCAGCAATCGAGACATCGCCCAGCAGGCCGAGTTCGGTCAGGCTCCAGTCGGAGCCGTCTCCGGCCACCGCCATCTCGGCGAAGATCTGAGGCTGCTTGGTGTCGAATAGCTTACCGAGGAGATCCTGTTCCGTCATCGCTCGAAGGTCCGCGCCTTGGAGGCGATCGTGAAGGAGAGTTCCGGGCTGTGTGCGGCCGACTCGTAGCGCCTCCAAGTAGTCGGCGGCACGGGCCACGGTATCCTCCGGAATGATGATCGAGTAACCGGGTGTGACAGCGGTGCCCGAAGTTCGCATGGTCAACGGAGCGCCTTCTTTCGCCGAACAAGTATTCGTTTGCGCAACCTATCTCGGTCAACATTGCGCCCTGCGCAAACTATCTCCCACGATGACGCATCGCAGAATTGGGCGCAACTTCTGTGCTGGAAATGGGTTCTGTTGAATGCCTGGCCGCTGGCGACCGGTGTTCGTTGCGCAAACTATCACGGGACGCCAACCTTGCGCCCGCGGAGTCGGGCGGGCTCGGCTGACGCACGGTTGTTGATTCGGGGAAACCGACATCAAGCGGACTTTGCACTCCGCGACTACCCGTGTTCAGCACATGGGTGTAGATCATCGTGGTCTCGACGCTGGCGTGACCCAACAGCTCTTGGACGGTGCGAATGTCATAGCCGTCTTCTAAAAAGTGGGTGGCGAACGAGTGGCGAAAGGTGTGGCTGGTGGCGCGTTTGGCGATGCCCGACCGCCGCACGGCGGCCGTGATGGCGCGCGACACGGAGTCCTCAGGCACAGGATGCCGGCCCCGGTGTCCCGTTCGCGGATCGATGCTGATTGTTGCCGAGGGGAAAACATATTGCCAGACCCAATCGGTGGAAGCGCCCCAGACGATCGACGCCTAAATCGCGGGCTTTCCCCCCACGGTGCAAGCGCTCCCGTACTGGCCGAGTGGGTGCAAATCCTTAAACTGCGTAAGTTGCATAATCGCATAGGCTGAAAAAACGTCGTAAGTGCTTGCTTTGGTGTGGCTTACGGTTAGTTTTGTGGGGCATAGAAATGATTGGACTAGTTTGCGTGCGAATTTGTGGCACTCGGAAATCGCTTGAGTATGCATGCATAGCCCCAGTGAGAGGCCGCAGAGCGGCAGTAGTGGCGTTCCCACGCAGGGCGTGGGAACGAGAGGAACGAGAATGAGGGAGAGGTGAGAGAACGCGATGCCAATTATTGTCCAAAAATTCGGCGGCTCCAGCGTCGCCAATCCCGAAAAAATCCTTCGCGCTGCCCGCCGGGCGATTCGTGCCCAACAGGAGGGGAATCAGGTTGTTATGGTCGTCAGCGCCATGGGCGACACGACCGACGATCTGCTGGAGCTGGCCGCTAAGATCACTGATAAGCCGCCGGCGCGCGAGATGGACATGCTGCTCTCGACCGGCGAGCAGGTGAGCGTGGCCCTGATGGCGATCGCCATTCATTCGCTGGGGAACAAGGCGGTCAGCCTGACCGGGGCCCAGATTGGCGTGAAGACCGACGGCACCTTTCGCAAGGCCCGCATCCGCTCGATCGAGACCGCCCGGCTGCGGAAATCGCTGGACGAGGGGAACATCGTCATCGCGGCCGGCTTTCAAGGGATCGACGACGACTACAACATCACCACGCTGGGCCGCGGCGGCAGCGACACCACGGCCGTCGCCCTGGCGGCGGTGCTGCGGGCCGATGCTTGCGAGATTTATACCGACGTGGATGGCGTTTATACGACCGATCCGCGGGTAGTTCCGGAGGCTCGCCGCGTCGGCCGGATCAGCTACGACGAGATGCTCGAACTGGCGAGCCTGGGGGCGGGCGTGATGCACAGCCGGAGCATCGAGTTCGGCAAAAAGTTCGACGTTCCGATTCATGTGCGGAGCAGCTTTACCGACCAGCCGGGAACGATGATCGTCGCCGAACCGGAGCGCCCCAACCTGCCGGTCAGCGGGGCGGCGATCACCAAGGACGAGGCCCGGATCACGGTCCACGGCGTGACCGACAAGCCGGGGAGCAGCCTGGAGATTTTCTCGCGGATCGCGGCCAAAAATATCTCGGTCGATATGATCGTGCAGAACGTGGGGGAGTCGGGCAAAGCCGACATCTCGTTCACGGTGCCACGGGGCGAGTTAGAGGCGGCGCTCGAGGCGGTGCGCGAAGGGGTGGGCCAGGTCGGCGCTGAGGGAATTACCAGCGACGACAGCGTGGCGAAGGTATCGGTCGTCGGCCTGGGCATGGCCCGGCAGACCGGCGTCGCCCACAAAATGTTCCGCGCTTTGGCCGACGCGGGGATCAACATCCAGATGATTACGACCAGCGAGATCAAGATCAGCGTGCTCGTGAGCCGCGAGCAATCGCAGCAGGCGCTGCGGATCGTGCATGCCACTTTCGATCTGGACAAAGAGCCGGCCGAACCGGTGAAGCCCTGGACCGGCCATGCGACCGCCACAGACGCGGCCGCCGTCGTCGCCCGCTTGCAAGGGATCAACATGGAGGACCTGACGATCGACGAAATTTCGCTCGATCCGGCTCAGGCCCGCGTGACGATCGGCGGAGTGCCCGACCAGCCGGGGGTCGCGGCTAAGGTGTTCGAGGAGGTGGCGGCCGCCGGGGTTTTCGTCGATATGATCGTGCAGAGTCATCCGGCGGCAGGGGGCTCGGCGACGCTTAGCTTTACGGTGCCGCAAAATCAACTTTCCAAGAGCGTGGAGGTGGCACAACGGATTGCCCGGTCGCTCGGTTGTAAGAAGGTCAGCAGCAGCCCGACGATCGCTAAGCTGTCGGTCAGCGGCGTGGGACTGCGAACGCACACGGGGGTCGCCATTCGGATGTTCAAGGCGCTGGCTGAGGCGGGGATCAATCTCGAAATGATCAACACCAGCGAGGTTCGGGTGAACGTGGTGGTGGAAGGTTCGGCGGGCCAGCGTGGACTGGCACAGTTGCAGGGGGCGTTTGCCGATGTGGTGCGGTAATGCCGATAAACGTGAGCGAGATGCTCTCTCGCTCACTGAAACGACAACTATCGCTGCGGCAACAATCAGTACCGAAGCGGGCCGAGCCCGCCGCGTTCCACACCGCGCTTACGCAATGCAATTGCGCGCCCAAGAATTGTTGGGTCGTCCATTGCACTTAACTTCGGGGACTTGCCGCGAATCTCCTTAGCGAACCGCATGGCTGACCGGGGGTCGATCAGGATCGAATCCAGCGGCACATGCCATTCGTGGTAGGCAGCGCGAATCGCTTCGTCGAGGTTATCTCCCATAGCAACACACACTCCGTGATGTGCCCTTCGTTTGAAGATATTGACAACGGCGAGCATGATGACGACTATGGCCGAAGGGCGTGCCCGTGACGGTCATGCTCAATGCAATCGCTGGCCGCCTCGGTCTCAAAATCGGGGGCGGCCAGCGTTGTTTAGTTTAGCAATCTCCAGAGGTATGTCAAATCCCCCAGTTGACTTCCCCCTTTTGATACATAAAACTATCTGCTGAGCACCTACGCAACCAAGCGACATGCCACTTCCCAAAAGGGGCACGTCGCGGCGGCTTTTCCGCGGCTAACGAGCCGCGGCCACATTGAAGTTATGTCTGAAAAGGGGGAAGTCCTTAAATCGCAGCGTCCTTCCGCGGCTTAGCCCGCGGCCACATTGGCGTGAGCGGGATCAGGACAATCCAAGCTGCACTCGCGATCAGCCGCTTGATGGTTGCGGGTCGCGGGTGCATGTTTGGCTCCATCCGGCAGAAGCGTTCGCTGTTTCCAGTGTTTTCTGTATCCATTTGTGAGCGTGTTCTCACTCGATTTGTCGGTTGTCAGCAATGGATCGTTTGTAGGTTTCATCGTACCGCTGCTTGTGCGGCGGGTCGGTTTGACGACTGGCCAATCGTGTTCTACGGTTACTAGGATCGAGAATTGCCCCGCCGCCTCGACCAACCGTGCTTTCCCGACTTTTGTCTCAAGGGATCGTTATGTCACCCACGTTTGATACGGCCGTCGAGCCGTTCGTCGATCGCCGGAACTATGACAGCCAGGCCGGTGCGCCGCAGCGCGAGCGGCGGCAGTTCAGCAACACGTACGAAGAGCTGTCGGTCGAGGCCCGCGACCTGGCCCAGGCAATCGACAGCTACAAACTGGTGCATCGCCGACGGTTCATCACCTACGAAGAGATGCTCTCGGTGGTGCATTCGCTGGGGTATAAGCGGGATTAGCCGCATTTCTCACAAGCCTGACGCGCCAGCGAAGCGATCCGCGAATTGCTTCGCCCATCTCGGCCCGCGCTTCGGTGATTAGGAAATCTCCGATCGGCGAGATCGAAGACGACGAATGGCTCGCCATCCTCGTGCGTCACGAGAGCGACCTCGCCCGCCGATGCGAGGTGCCAAGTCCGCGGTCGTAACCCGTTACTAGAAAATCGCACCTGGCGGATAACGCAAGTGGCGTCCGTAGCAAGTTTCCAACTCGTCCAGATCGGGCCCCGTCTTTGGGCGCTTTATGCCAAGTCGATCTCGCAAATGGCCAAGCACCTGGTACTGACCATCGTCAATCAAGTAGTCGGTGACGGGCAACTCTCCCTCGGGGCCTAAATATTCACGAAGCGTTTGTTCGGGCGTGAGGGACCAGCCGCCCAGGCCGAAATATCCCTTTTCGGCGCCGAGGCAGAGAAAGTCGAACAGTGACTCGGCGACGACGACGCTGGGATGGCCCGAGGCTTCCGGAGTCGTCACCACCACGGGGGACGAGTCGGTGATCGCGTCGTCCTGCACCAGCAGGCTGAAGTGCGCACCGTCACCGCCGGTGCTGGCAAATGTGCGGCAGTTGAGCGGCGTACAACCCAAATAACGAGAGTCGTCCAGTTCGCGATCCAAAATCAATCCGACGTCTCCCAGGCTGGCCGGGCGATTGTGCAATCCTTTGAACCGGGCAGCGACTTCTTCCTCAGCTAACCGTAGGTCGAACAGTAGCGGCAGTCGCACGCCGATCGACCGCCGCACGCGCGAGATTTGGTCGGCATCGGGCAATGAATTGTCGGCCAGAAACTCGTCAATCATCCGCGCAATATCAGCCAAGGCCCGCGGCTGGCCAGAACTGGCGAAATATGCTTGGAGGGTCACCGCGAGCCGCTCGATGTTCGTGCGGCTGACGATTTCGCCCAGCAAGCGTTGCTGATCGACCAAGTGAAAGGCGAGCGACACCTCCTCCATGACCAGCCGCGTGCGCGGTCGCCAGGCGCCTGCGGCGCGATGGGCCTCTGCTTTTCCCAGCAAGGCGAATATTCCCATTTCCATGTTGCACGATGCCGAAAGGTGGGCTTGCCTTTGCATCCGCTCGGCATCGAACTGCGTCCATTCGACAGTTGGACACCCAAGGGTTGGCGGTACAACGCTCACATGCCACGGACGGACGAGTTGCGTAAGCAAATGGTTAAGGCGTTCCATCACGCGGCATTTCCCGTTACCGGGCTACTCCTCCCCCGCCATCTTGGTGCGGCCCATCGCCACGTCGAACTCGGTCAGGGCGGGAATCAGCATCGCCGCTGTGGTGAAGCCGTAGGTGCCGGCGGTCACCAAAAACGCCTCGAACCAGTGATCGACCAGAAAATTGGTGATCGCAAAGAACGTGGCAAAGGGGAGCAATAGCGACGCCAGGCCGATCGCCGCCGAAGGATTCCGGCTGCCCAACGTGACGAACAGCCCCACGCTGCCGCCGACGATAAACGCCAGAAACGGAGCGAGCTGCGTTTGAAACGAACTACTGAAGCTGATCATCATGAGCAGGAGCGTCACCACCCCCAGGAAAAGAAAGAAGACGCTTCCCAGGCTGATGCCGATGGCCGACTTCGAGCTGGCATAGTTCATGCCGCAATGCACGCCGAGCATGATGACAAAAAAGTCGAGCACCGCCAGGCCGACGCTCAGGTAGAGCAGGTTTTCGAGCGTTAGCGCGCCCGCACCCCACAGCACCAGGCACAAAATCAGCGGGGCGGCCAGCATCTCTTTGGTGACGTAGGCCACCCCCAGCATCTTGCCGAAAATAAACTCTTTGGGCGACAGGTCGGTCACCAGCAACAGGTCAAGCGAGCCGCCATCGCGCTCGTTGGTGATCGAGGTGACCGCCAAGGCATTGACGATCACTAGGCTGACCAGAAAGAACGGGGCGAGAGGCAAGGCCGCCGCGGGGAGAATCGTTTCGCTCGCACGGGCATAGGCCGCGCCACTGTCGATGGTGAAGTACAACCCGGCAGCCGCCAGCAACACCAACAGCAGGTACGCGAGGCGAATGATGAGTACTTTGCGGCCGTAGGCCCAGGTACACATCTCGCGCCACAGCACCGGGTTGTCCCACACCTGGCGGCTCTGTTGGTCGATGGTGCGGAGGCGGGCATCGACATGGCCGGCACGAGCGGCCTCGGCCGAAGTGCCCGTCGTTTCATCCGCAATCCCATCCTCTTCCTCCGTGGCCTGTTGGAACAGTTCGCGACCTGGGTTCCAGACTCGCAGCCGCGCGATCGCCAGGCCATTCAAAAGGGCGGTCAAGCTCAGGGCGACGAGGACAAACAGGGTGTCGCCCGCCAGCCAAAACGAGGCGGCGTCTCGATAGGGCTGGGCGGCGGCCAGCACGGCCCGAAAGGGACTGGCGGCGGTCGCCACGCTCGCCAGCGGCACGCCGGCAATCCGCCGATCCTGGGCGAACAGGCCAACCGCCTCCCAGATGCCGATCCACATCACCAGGATCAGGGCGGTCATCGCCAGGGATTGAAACGTCTTGTCGCGGGCCAGGGCCACGGTCGAACCCAAGCTGCCGGCGGCCAGCATGGTCGCCAGCGTGACCAGAAAGACCCGCCCGACCTGCGGCAGCGACACACCGCCAAACAGGGTGAGCAGCATGAAGATCGGCGCGGCCGCGGCGAGCATCACCAGCACATCGAGCAAACTGGCCAGCAGCTTGCCCAGCACCAGTTCGTGGTTCGAGAGGCGCGTCATCAAGAGCAGCAGGATCGTCTTTTTGTCTTTCTCTTGCGAAACGCTGCTGGCGGCCCGCAGCGCGGCCAGAAAGGTCATGATGGCCAGTTGCAGCGGGGCCAGAATGAGAAACAAGATCGAGCCGAAGCGGGCCATATCCTGCACGGTGCGGACGATCTGCGTGCCGGCCAGCACGAGCCAGGCGGTGTACATCAGGAAGAACAGGGCCGTGCCATACACGGTGCGATACAGATAGTGCTGCGGCCGGCGCGGGGCGGTAACCAGTTCGCGAGTAAAGATGGGACCGATCAACATGAGCGGAAAAGCCGGGTGCGGAGACGAGGCGACCGGATTATAACGGGAAGTGAGAAGGGGAGGGGGGAGAGTCAGTGGCCAGTGACCCGTGGTTAGCTTCAAAATCGTACGAGTTGACTCGTTGAAGCGGATATCGCTTCACCTAAGTCTCGTATCACAAATAACTTGCGTCGAGAGTAAATAATTTTCCGCCACAGCGCATCTAGTACTGTGAAGCGGCAGGTGCCGAGTGGTTCGGCAGGAGCCCGTTTGTGAGCGTCGCGGACCCTTCCCCCTCCGATCATCCTGCGCCAAGCGAATCGCGGCTCGAGGCCTCGGTCGTGGCGGCGCTGTATGTCGAGCATGGGGAAGAGTTACGGCGGTTTTTGCACGGGATTCTGCGGGACGCACAACTTACCTCCGACGTGTTGCAGGCGACCTTCGTGAAAATGGTTGAGCGGGGCCACCAGACGCGGGAAGAGACCCGCAAGGCGTGGCTGTTCCGGGTGGCCTATCACGAAGCGATGTTCTACCGCCGCCGAGAGGCGGTGGGTGATAAAGTGGTGCGGCAGGTCGCTTGGTACGCCAACGGTGCGGCCCCCTCGGCCGATGAACCGCTGGTGCGATTTGAGTCGGTGCAGGCGGTTCGGGAGGCGATCGACAAGCTCCCACCCCAGCAGCAGCAATTGGTGCGGATGCGGATTTACGAAGAAAAAACTTTTGCGGTGATCGCCAGCGAGTTGCGAATTCCTTTGGGAACCGCACTGGCCCGAATGCGAGCCGCAATGATCAAACTGCGAGCAAAGTTGGGCCACCACGGCTGAGATGAAGGCCGGGATGACGAAGGCCCCCAGTTCTAGGAAGAGGATTATGTCGGTTCGAGATTCACGGCACGACTTGGATTGGCTGGCCTTTTGCTACGCGGCCGACGAGCTATCGCCCACCGAGGCGGCGGCCTTCGAGCACCTGCTGGGCACCGACCAGTCGGCTCGCGAGGCTTTGGCCCAGGCGGTGGAGTTGACTCAGGCGATCGCTGTGGGGAAAGTCTGGGAGCCGGTCACCGTTGCCCCAACCGCCGGGGCACGGTGGAGCCGGCGCATTTCGTGGATGGCGCTAGGTTCGGCTGCTTCGCTGCTCGTCGCCTTGTTGTGGAGCGGGGTTGGCCCGCGGATGCAAGCCTGGCCCGCAGGTGAGGCGGAGGCGGTGTCGCAGAAAGGCGAACTGGCCGCGGCCTGGAGCGAAACCCGTCAACAGATGGCCGTCGCCAGTGAGGAAGTGCATTGGTACCCGGCCCATTTGGATGCGCATTTAGGCGCGGCGGCAGCATCCGATGATGCGGCTTCGGAAAGTCTCGGGGCCGATGTTTGGCTCGCCGACAATCAGGATGCTGACAAGGACGATGCGGCTTTGGCAGCCACTCCCTCGTGGTTGACGGCGGCAGTTCTTAGCTCGGCCGGGCTTTCCGCAGATGCGGATGCTACCCCTTTTGACGACGAACGGGGAGACAATTAGCGATGCGGGCACGTTTCCATTATCTGCTGGCGTTTTCCTTCGTGGCCCTAAGCGGCGTGCTGCTTGCCCAGCCAGGCGATGACCCTTCCGAGCCGAAAACCTCCGAGACGAAATCGGCAAGGCCCAGTGCCAAGTTGAAGAACCGTCAACCGCTGGCGATCACTCCTGAACGGGAAGCGGCCGTGTTTGCCTTTGTCGAGCGCAATCATGCCGAACTGACCGACCTGCTCACGCACCTCAAGACCAACCAGCCCAAACAATACGTCCAGGCGGTCAAAGACATCTACCGCGTCACCGATCGGCTCGCGCAGTTGCAAGAGCGCGACCCGCTGCATTACGAACTGGAAATCGAGTTGTGGACCGCTCAGTCGCACGTCCAACTGCTGACCGCGCGGTTGCGGATGGGCGACAGTGACGAGTACCGCCAGCAGTTGCGCGCGGCGGTGGGCGAACAGATCGAGGCTCGGCTGGCGGTTCTCAAGCATCAGCATGGCCAGGCCGCCCAGCGGCTGGCCAAAATGGAGCGCGAGATCGGAGAACTGGAGGAAAACCGCGAGACCGTGATCGACAAGCAGGTTGCCGGCCTAACCCGCGCCGCACGCGGCAAAGGGGGTGCCAAAAATGCCGGCAAAACAACCAACAAGCAGAACAGCAGCAAGCGCGCTAAAGTCAAGTCCGTGGATTAGCCGCGCACGCTCGCCCAAAACCCAACTTACCCCACCAAAATTTCCTACCGACTTGGTTTGCGGAGAACTCTCATGCGGATCGGAATCGCAAAACTAGCCTGCGCGGCAGCGGCTGTGTCCCTGCTGGCCGGCGGCACCATCGCCCGGTCGGCCGAGGCCGATGTACTTCCCCCGGTAACCGAGCGCTTCCAAAGCGAAACGGTCGAGGAAATCCCGAGTTTTCAACGGCACGTGAGCCCGCTATTCGGCCGGCTCGGCTGCAACGGCCGCTCGTGCCACGGTTCGTTTCAAGGGCGGGGCGATTTCCGCCTCTCGCTGTTCGGCTACGACTTCAAAGCCGACCACGACGAACTGCTCAAGGGAGATCCCCTCCGAGCCAACGCCGAAAAGCCCTTGGAAAGCTTGATCCTCGTCAAGCCGACCGATGCCGACATGCACGAAGGTGGCCAGCGATACAAAAAGGGGGGCTGGGAATACCACGTCTTTCGCCGCTGGCTGGAAGGCGGGGCCAAGTTCGATGAAAAAACCGACGCCCAAAAGCTGGTCGCTCTGGACATTCAACCGGCGGAAATTCTGTTTCAGGCGCCGGGCGAGCAGGTTCAGTTGACGGCGGTCGCCGTTTGGCCCGATGGCACGCGGGAAGATGTGACGGCACTCTGTCGCTTTCAGAGCAATAGCGATCAGGTGGCCACGATTACGACCGACGGCCTGATGACCGCTACCGAGCCGGGCGACACGCATGTCGTGGTCTCGTACGACAACGCGGTGATTGCCGTGCCGGTGATCCGCCCCGTCAGCGACCAGGTGGGCGACAAATACCCGCAGGTTGCCACGCCGACGAAGATCGACGAACTGGTGGTGCAAAAGCTGCGGAAGCTGGGAGTCGTTCCGTCGGACCTTTCGACCGATGCCGAGTTCCTGCGCCGGGTGAGCCTCGACCTGATCGGCACGTTGCCAACCGTCGGCGAGGTCGAGCAGTTCCTGGCGGATGCCTCGCCCAGCAAGCGGGCCGACAAGATCGAGCAACTGATGATGACCCCGGCCTATGCCGCCTGGTGGACGACCAAGCTGTGCGATTACACGGGCAACAACGATCAGAAGCTGAATGCGAACCAGTTGGGCGGTGCCCGCGGCGGCCCAACGCAGCAGTGGTACGACTGGATTCACGAGCGCGTGGCGGGCAACGTGCCGTACGACGAAATCGTCGAGGGGATCGTCCTTTCCAGCAGCCGCTTGCCGGGACAAAGCTATACCGAATACTGCGAGTCGATGAGCAAGCTGTACCACGACGACAGCGAAGCCAAATATGCCGACCGGCCGACGATGGCCTATTACTGGGGCCGCACCGGCTTTCGCACGACGGAAGAGCGGGCGATCGGCTTTGCCTACACCTTCATGGGCATCCGCATTCAGTGCGCCCAGTGCCACAAGCACCCGTTCGATCAATGGGCCAAGGCCGATTTCGACGCCTTCGAGCCGTTCTTTAGCCGCACCCAGACCTTTGCCCAGGGAACTCGCGAAAAGGAAGTCCGCGAAGAGTACGAGCAGATCGTCAAGGATCTGGGCCTGGACGACAGCGAGTTGAAAGGCAATCAACTGCGGAACAAGTTTGCCGAAAAGATGCGCGAGGGCAAAACGGTTCCGTTCCCCGAAATCAGCGTGACCAAGCCGAATGCCCAGCCGGCCCGGGGAGGCAAGAACCGGAAGAAGCAAGAGCCAAAACCTGTCTTGGCCAAGGTTTTGGGGGGCGAACCGATCGACCTGAACCAGGTCGCGGACGCCCGCCAGCCGCTGATGGACTGGCTCCGCGCGAAGGACAACCCGTACTTTGCTAAGGCGTTTGTCAATCGCGTTTGGGCCAACTACTTCAGCGTGGGGATCGTGCAGCCCCCTGACGATCTGAGCCTGGCCAACCCGCCCAGCAATCGGGCCTTGCTCGACTATCTGGCTCAGGGCTTTATCGAGCACGACTTCGACATGAAGTGGCTGCACCGAGAAATCTGCAACAGCCGGACCTACCAACTGTCGTGGCAGCCCAACGAAACCAATGCCAAGGACGAGCGGAACTTTGCCCGCAGCGTGCCGCGGCGTCTGGCGGCCGAAGTGGCCGTCGATGCGATTGCCCTGGCGGTCGCTTCGGACGAGAAGGCCGCCACCATGGCCGTCAACATGGAAGGACGGGCCCTGTCGGTCCCCGGCTCAAGCGCTCGCACGGCTAACGGCAACAACGGCTTTGCCTTGCAGGTTTTCGGCCGCAGCATTCGCGAAAGCAATTGCGACTGCGACCGTTCGATGGACGCCAGCCTGCTGCAAACGGTCTATCTGCAAAACGACAGCAGCGTGTTGCAGGCGATCGGCGGCAACAAGGATACCTGGATCAGCCAGATCAGCACCAAGGGGAGCGGCCGCCTAACCGACGGCTCGCCGACCGAGCGGATCGACGTGGCCCGCGAAACGACGCGCATGAAGGCCCGCCTCGCGAAAGCCAAAAAAGAAGGGAACGACGGACAGGTCAAGCGGCTCCAGGCTCGTCTGAAGGAACTGAACGAACTGGCCGACACCAAGCAGCGCTCGACCACGAGCGAAGTCACGCTCGACGACGTATCGCTGATTCGCCAGGCCTACTTGCGAACGGTCAGCCGCCATCCGACGCCCGAGGAGATCGATCGCTGCACGCTCTTTTTGGCCGCCTCGCCCAACCCGGCCGAAGGGGCCCGCGGACTGCTGTGGACGCTGATTAACACCAAAGAGTTCATCGTCAACCATTAAAATCGTCAACCATTAAACAAGCCCCGACCAGTGGTCGGGGTAACGATACAAAGCCCCGACCAGTGGTCGGGGTCAATCCCAAATCACCATTCCCAGTAAAAGGAACTTTGTTCATGGCTACGACTCGCACTTGCGACGGAGTGAAGCGGCGCGATTTCCTCAAGGCGGGGGCAATCGGGACGGGGCTGACCCTCTCGGGCTACTTGCGCCTGGCGCAGGCCGGCGAATTGAAGCAGGCCAAGGCGACCAATGCGATCTTCGTCAACCTGACGGGGGGCCCGTCGCACATGGACACGTTCGACCTCAAGCCGGACGCTCCGGTTGAAAATCGGGGTACGTTCAACCCGATCAAGACGAACGTTCCCGGCGTCGAGTTTTGCGAACACCTGCCCAAGCTGGCCCAGTGCGCCGACAAGTTCGCCATCCTCCGCGGCGTCACCCACACCTTGGGTGCCCACGAACTGGGAACCGAGTACGTCAACACCGGCAGCCGGCCGATCCCCTCGCTCGAATATCCCGGCTACGGCTCGGTCGTCACCAAGGAGCGGCCCGCCGACAAGGACATTCCCCCGTTCGTTGCCATTCCCAACAGCAATCAGCGGCCCGGCTTTTTGGGCGTGCAGTATGCCCCGCTGAACACGACCGCCGCGCCCCGCGCCGGCAGGCCCTTCAACGTCCGGGGAATTTCGCTGGGGGGCGGCGTCACGGTCGAAGAGCTCGAGCGGAGGCAAAACCTGCTGGCCGACCTCGATCAAACGTTTGCCGCGGTGGAAGCGAACAGCCAACTGTTGACCGGGCTGGACCGATTCGGCGAGCAGGCCCACGCGATCATCACCAGCAAGCGGGCCCGCAGCGCCTTCGACATCAGCCAGGAATCGCCCGCCTTCGCCCAGCCGTTCGGCGAAGATCCATTCGGCCTGTCGTGCCTGCTGGCGACCCGGCTGGTCGAGTCGGGCGTGCGATTCGTCGCGCTCACGCTCGGCGGCTGGGACACGCACACCGACAACTTCACCAAGTTGAAAACGAACAACCTGCCCAAGCTCGACGAGGGGCTGTCGGCCCTGTTCACCGGCCTGGAACAGAAGGGCCTGCTGGAAAGCACGATCGTCTTCGTCACGGGCGAGTTCGGCCGCACGCCGAAGATCAACACCCGCAGCGCCGAAGGGGGCCGCGATCACTACCCGCGGTGTATGTTCATGCTGATGGCGGGAGGAGGCGTGCGCGGCGGCCAGGTGCTGGGCGAAAGCGACGCCACCGCGTCCGGCCCGGCCAACGAGGGCTTCTCGCCCGACGACGTGGCCGCGTCGTTCTATCACGCCCTGGGGATCGACCACACGCAAGAATACCAAACCAACACCGGCCGGCCGATCACGATCGTCCGCGACGGAGAGGTGATCCAGAAACTGTTTTCGTAGATGACTCTCGTTCCCACGCTCCGCGTGGGAACGGACTGGCCCGAAGCTCTGCGTCCCTTGGGAGCCGCAGAGCGGCAATACCTCGGCATCCCACGCGGAGCGTGGGATGCAGAAACCGATTCCGTTTATTTTGTCTATCTCGGCCAGGCGAATGTCGCCCGGCTCCGTTTCGCCGTCACTCATTCGAGTTTTTTTGGGAGACCCACGCACATGCAATCGCTCCTCGTCAAAACCTTGGTCGCAAGCTGCCTAATCGGTCTGGTGACCGTCGGCTTCGCCCAGAACGAAAACAAGAAGAAGAGGGGGAAGGGCAAGAACGACCCGACCGCCGGCCTGCGCAAGAAGCTGGAATCGGCCGAGCTCGGCGAAGAGCTGACCGCCAAGGTGAAGAAGGTGCTCGACGAACACGGCCCGAAGCTGCAAGAAGCCCAGGCAAAGGTCAATGCCGTCCTGACCGCCGAGCAGCGGAAGGCCCAACAGGAAGCTCGGAAGTCGGCTACCGACGCCGGCCGGAAACGGAAGGCGGCCACCGAGGAAGGCGTGGCGGCGATGAAGCTGACCGACGAACAAAAGACCAAATGGGAAGCCGCCGAGAAAGAGGCAAACGCCGCCCGGGTTGCGATGAACAAGGAGCTTTCCGCCCTGCTCAGCGACGAGCAGAAGGAAAAGCTCGGCCTGGGCGACCGGGGCGGCAAGAAGAACAAGAACCGCAAGAACAAGAAGAACTCGTAAACTTTCCGATCCGCAGCAGCGGACAGGAAAGCGAGTCTCCTCAGCGCGGGCCGGAGATGCCCCCCAGTATCTCCGGCCCGCGTTTTTCTTTGCGCCGCGCGAGTGGAAAATCCATCGCGCCGCAGCCGCAATGTCCCGTTGCCAGGGAGCCGGGCGTGGCCGATAATTCGCGGCTCTAGCGAATCTTCCCGCGCAGGCATTGCTCGATGAAAATCCACGAATACCAGGCCAAAGAACTGTTTAAGAAGAGCGGCGTCGCGGTGCTCCGCGGCCAGGTCGCCGCCACCCCCGAAGAGGCCGCCGCCGCCTTTACCGAACTGGGCAGCCCGCTCGCCGTCGTCAAGGCGCAAATCCACGCCGGGGGCCGCGGCAAGGGAACGATCCAGGAAGTTCCGCAGCAGCGAGGCGTGCAACTGGTTCGCTCGGCCGACGAAGCCAAGACCGTCGCCAAAAACCTGCTCGGCAACACGCTGGTGACCATCCAGACCGGGCCGGAAGGAAAGACGGTCAACCGAATTTTCGTCGAGGAAGGATGCCAGATCGCCCGCGAATTGTACCTGGGGATCGTGCTCGACCGGGCGGCCGCCAAGCCGGTGCTGATGGTCTCGACCGAAGGGGGCGTCGAGATCGAACAGGTGGCCGCCGAAACGCCCCACCTGATCCACAAGGAACACTTCGATCCGCACGTCGGCCTACTCCCGTTTCAGGTCCGCAAGCTCTGCTACCGGCTGGGCATTGCCGGAAGCAGCGTCGCCGGCGCCGAGAAGTTCATGCGGGCCCTCTGCCGGCTGTACGTCCAACTCGATTGCAGCATGGTCGAGATCAATCCGCTGGTCGTCAACAAAACGGGCGAACTGGTCGCCTTGGACGGCAAGCTGAGCTTCGACGACAACGCCCTGTTCCGCCACAAAGACCTGCTGGCCTATCGCGACCTGTCGGAAGAAGACCCGGCCGAAGTGCGGGCCTCGAACACCGGTCTCTCCTACGTCAAGCTCGACGGCACCATCGGCTGCCTGGTAAACGGGGCCGGGCTGGCCATGTCCACGATGGACATCATCAAGCTGCACGGCGGCGAGCCGGCAAATTTTCTGGATGTCGGCGGCGGCGCGAACGAGCAGCAGGTGACCGAGGCGTTTCGGATCATCCTGTCGGACCCCAACGTCAAGGCGGTGCTGGTCAACATCTTCGGCGGCATCGCCCGCTGCTCGACCATCGCCTCGGCAATCGTCGCCGCCAGCAAGGCGGTCGGCTTTAGCGTCCCCTTGGTCGTCCGGCTGGAAGGGACCGAAGTGGAAGAAGGCAAAAAGATTCTTCGCGAAAGCGGCGTCAAGCTGATTACCGCCGACGGCCTGACCGACGCGGCAAAAAAAGTGGTCGCCGCTATTCAATGACTAAACCCTAAATCCTAATGACTAATGACTAATGACTAAGATCAAAGCGCGGGCAACACTCTGGCTCGATTAGTCATTAGGTCTTCGTCCTTAGTCATTCGCCGGTTACTGCAGACTACACATTTCGAGTAATCCATGAGCATTCTGATCGACAAACAGACCCGCGTTCTCTGCCAGGGAATCACCGGCAAGGCCGGCGCGTTCCACACCAAGGGCTGCAAAGACTACGGCACGCAGATGGTCGGCGGCGTCACGCCCGGCAAAGGGGGCGAAATGGTCGAAGGCTTGCCGGTCTTCGACACCGTGATCGAAGCGGTCGAGAAGACCGGCGCCAACGCCACGATGATCTTTGTGCCTGCGGCGTTCACGGCCGACGCAATTCTGGAAGCCCTCGACGCGGGGATCAAGGTGATCGCCGTGATTACCGAGGGAGTGCCGGTGCTCGACATGGTGCGTGTGTACGAACTGGTCCGCCGCTCGGACGCGGTGCTGATCGGCCCCAACTGCCCCGGCCTCATCACGCCCGGCGAATGCAAGATCGGCATCATGCCTGGCTACATTCACAAGCCGGGCAAGATCGGCATCATGAGCCGCAGCGGCACGCTCACCTACGAAGCGGTCTGGCAGACGACCAACCTGGGGCTGGGGCAATCGACGTGCGTCGGCCTGGGGGGCGATCCGATCGTTGGCACCAGCTTCGTCGATCTATTTGCCCGCTTCGAGGAAGACCCGCTCACCGAGGCAATCCTGATGATGGGCGAGATTGGCGGCACCGCCGAGGAAGAGGCGGCCGCGTTCGTCAAGCAGCACGTCACCAAGCCCGTGGCGGCATTCATCGCCGGCCGCACCGCGCCGCCTGGCCGGCGGATGGGTCATGCCGGGGCGATTATCAGCGGCGGCAAAGGCACGGCAGCCGAGAAGGTCGCCGCCCTGAAAGACGCCGGCATCGAAGTGGCCGACAGCCCGGCCGACATGGGCGAAGCGGTCGCCCGGGCACTGAGCAGTCGGCGCAAATAAACAGGGTGGCGAATGAGATTCGCCACCCCGCGAAGCATTGAACAAGCGAAAGCTACTTCGCCGCGAAGCGGCGGGCCACTTCGTCCCAGTTCACCACGTTCCAAAACGCAGTGACGTAATCGGGACGGCGGTTCTGATAATGCAGGTAGTAGGCGTGTTCCCACACGTCCAGGCCCAAGATCGGCTGGCGCCCTTCCATCAGCGGGCTATCCTGGTTGGGAGTGCTTTCGACGACGAGCTTCCCCTTGTCGAGGCTCAGCCAGGCCCAACCGCTGCCAAACCGCGTGGCAGCCGCCTTGGCGAACTGCTCTTTGAACTTGTCGAAGCTGCCGAACGTGCTGTCGATGGCGGCGCCCAGTTGGCCCGCCGGATTGCCGCCGGCGCCGGGGCCGATGACCGTCCAGAACAGCGAGTGGTTGGCATGCCCGCCGCCGTTGTTGCGCACTGCGGTGCGCTTGTCTTCGGGCACCTTCGACAGGTCGCCGATCAACTGCTCGACGCTGAGCTTTTCCAGGTCGGTACCGGCGATCGCCGCGTTGACGTTGTTGATGTATGCCTGGTGGTGCTTGGTGTGGTGAATCTCCATCGTCCGCGCGTCAATGTGCGGCTCGAGGGCATTGGTCGGATAAGGCAGGGGGGGGAGGGTGAAGGCCATCGAAAGACTCCAGAGGACGGCGTGGCGAGAGGATAGCAGCGACTCTCCTTGCGACCATACCGCAAGCCTCGTGCGGTCGCAATCGGGGTGGAAAGTTCGCCTCTTATTGAGATCGGCCCTACGCCGCTCGCTCGGCGCTAAAGCTCCACCAGAGCGACTTCGGTAGCGAGCCGACGACGATCAACAAAAGCTGCGAGCCGACAAACGCGGTCAGCGCCAGGGCGACGCCCGAGGTAAAGCCGTACGAGTGCAGGCCGATGCCCAACTGGTTGACGCCGAACCACGACCAACTGGTGACGATGTTGCCCCCCACGGCGAGCACCGCCAGCCCCCGGTCGCCGATCATCTTGTCCCAACGGGCGTGCAGCACCAGGGCATTCCACAGGACGATGATCAGGGCCCCGTTCTCCTTGGGGTCCCAACCCCAGAAGCGGCCCCACGAATCGTCGGCCCACAAGCCCCCCAGCACCGTGCCGACGAAGCTGAACAGGATGGCAAAGCAGGTGATGCCGTAGATCATCCGGCCCAGGTCTTTGCGCGAACGCGAGTCGAGCAGCGGCGTAGCCATTCCAAACACGACATACAAAATGCCGAGCAGCCCTGCCGCATAGGTGGCCGCATAGCCCAGGGTGATGCAAACCACGTGGGTCGCCAGCCAGAACTGCGTATCGAGCACCGCCTGCAGCACGGCGATCGTGTCGCCATCGAGCGCCAGGTAACTGGCGATCAACAGCGTGGCGTAGCCGGCCACGGCTGCAACAATGTTGCCCAGGCCGAGGCGAAAGATCCCTTCGATCAACAAGCCGAAAATCACGACGGCCCAGCCGATGAACACGGCCGACGAATAGAGGTTCGTCACCGGCGGGCGGCCCGAAATGTAGATCCGCGCCACCAGCGCCGCCGTGTGCAGCAGGAAGGCGAGCAGGATCAGTGTGAAGGAGGTCCAGTTCAGGGGCTTCCACCGCAACAGCCAGCCAAAAATGCCGAGCATGAAGGCCGCCAAGTAGGCGTACATGCCTAACGAGAATGGCTTGATCCGGTTGAACTCCGCCTCGGATGCGATCTTGCCTGGCACTAGCAGCGGGGGCTGCTGTTTCGCCACCAGCGATTCGTACCGGGCCAGTTCGCGGTTGAATATTGTGGCGTCCTGCTCCTGATAGGCAGCCAAGATTTTGCTGAACGAGACGGTCACAGGGTCGGCATCTTCGCCCATAACGTTCGTTTTCAGGAAGGACATAATCACGGCGTTGGGGAAGGCATGCCAATGCTCTTCCTGGGTGGTGCCGTCGGGCATGTCCAGCGGGATCGGCCGCGGGGCATTGATCTGTTTCATCGCTTCGCCGGATTGAAATATCGCCAGGCGCAATGCGTCGATCTTCTGGTTGGCCACTTCGGGGGTTTGCTCGAACTCTTGCTGCGTCGGCAGATCGGGCAAGCGCGGATTGCTGAACGACTGAACCAGCGAGACGTACTCCTTCAGCCGCTCGTTCAGTTGCAGCAGTTTCTTTTGAGTGACCGTCAGCTTCGACGCATCTTTCCGGCCCAACTCCTCAGCCGGCGCGAGCTGCGCCAGGAACCGGTCCATTTGCGGCTGGATCTCTTTGACCGAGTAGCGGAGCGAGCCGGGGCGCTCCTCCAGCTCGAACAGTTTGAGCAGATCGGGGTGTTCGATCCGAATTACACGGTAGTTTTGCGAAGCCTCTTTGCCGGTAGTCACATCGAGCTTGCCGGTAATCACGTCCAATAGCCACTCGATGGCCGAGAGCTTCGTGCCGTCTTCTAGCTTGACGTAGTCGCGGTTCGAGATGGTGGTCAGGCTGGTGCGGGCCAGGCTATCGAACGGCTTGAGGCGGCCTTCGTCGGCCACGGGCAGCCGGCCAAAGCGAGCCAGGTCCAATTCGTCCGGAGGCGCTTCCGTCGTTCGCGAGGCCGCAGCGACCATCGCCAAGAAAAGGCTGGCTGCCAGCACCGGCAGGCCGACCAGCGACCAGTTGAACTGCTTGCCCCTCGAGTTTGCCAACTGCGGCTGAAGCTGACTCCCCTTAGCTGCACCGAGCGTCGGCTGGGGAGCAAACTCCAGGTCGATCGCGCCGGCATCGGCCCGCTCCTCGTTCTCGCGGCGGACGACGAAGCGGGTCACCGTAATCAAAAAGTGGGCCACCATGCCGATGCCGACGATCGCGCAAGCGACGTAGGGAATCATCCAAATGCGGTTATAAACCACCTGCAGCGCCGTTATTTCGCCGCGCTCGGTTCGGTCGTAACCGCTTTGGTAAATGGTCATCGACCGGTACCGGAGCGGATCGTTCATCTTGATGTGGACCGACTGATCGACTCCGGCCGCCGGATCGTTGAGGCGAATGTCAGAAGAGTAATTGCGCGGCGTGTTCGAGGCGATGTAATCGTCCTTGCGAACGTCGATCAGGCTGACCGTAAACGGCAGGTAGGCACGCTTGAAGCGGAGAAACATCAGGTACTCTTTGCCTCCGACGGTCACCTTTTCGGCGAAGCGCTCGGGGTGCAACTGCAAGGATGCAAGCTGCGACACCATGTAGGTTCCCAGGTCCTTTCCATCGGGACTGGTGAGCTGCACGTAGGCGCCGGCGTAATCGACTGCGCCGCCGGTATCGGTCCCCTTGGCCGCGGGGAGCGAGACGAGCTTCTCTTTCAATCCCCGGCCCGCCGTAGCGATGTTTTTCTCGCCCGGTTTGACCGCCTCGACATCCGAGTTTTTGTAGTACTCGAGCACGGCGACCTGCACGGGCAGCAAATCGCTTTGAATGCTCATTGGCTGCT
>JBBDYF010000094.1:0-5380 GCA_040901775.1 Pirellulaceae bacterium
CACCCCCCCTTTGTTAACACAAACCGCCCTTCCGCGCAAAGTGCGAGTTGCACCCCATTGCGAATGTCCGCAGAGAATGATGTTGCGTATTTTCAGCACTTCGACCGAGTATTCGACCGTGGCGGTGTCGCTCCCTATTGGCGAGCCGTGGGGCGGTACGAAGTTGCCCGCGTTGCGAATGACGAACAACTCTCCCGGATCGGTTTGGGTGATCAGGTTGGGATCGATTCGCGAGTCCGAGCAGGTAATGAATAGGGCGATGGGCTCTTGCGGCTTGGCCTCCAACTGCTCGAAGAAGAGCTGTTTGGCGGGATATACGTTGCGGCGAAAACGATCGACGCCTGCGAGGATTTTGTCCATGAGAATGATTTCCAGAAAAGCAGCCAGCGGCCGCGTAGGCAGGATGAAAATGGATACTCGGCGAGCTTCTTCGGCTGCAATCTACCGCCGGCGCAAGGCTGCGCGGCGAACGGCCAAGAACGAACGACTTGCGAGGATTTGGCTGGTTGGCTGGCTTGCCAAAGCTGGTGACCGCCGGCGATGCGACCATCGATCGCGCGGGGGAAATCGCTTCAGCACACGCGAAATCGCCAATGTGGGATGGCGTTTCGCTCCAGCAGCGCCGGGACGATCGGTGGCCTCTTCTCGTGGCCTCTTCTGGTCCGGGGCGCGCTAAGGGGGCGCGCTAGCAGCGCAAAGGCCCGCCCGTTCCGTTGCGCTGCGACAGAGTGCGATCGTACTGCAACGAAGTGACAATCCGAAAATCGACCCGGCGGGTCTTCATCAGCCGGCGATGCGTCGCCTGGCGCGAATTGCACCGGTCGAGTTTGCCTGCTCGCGACGAAGGGGCAGGCCGCCATTCACCGCAGGCAGATCCCTTCCAAGTTTCCTCGAAGCGAACTTGCTCGTGCTCGCTTTCGCGTTGGCCCGAAGGCGCAGCCGAGCGAACCGTGGGAGGCTGCAGCGCGGCATGTACCGCGAGCACCGCGATCAGCAGGCACACAAGGATGCGATCGGGTTGTCGCGCGGAATGCATCGGTTGAAAGAGTATCCAGAGTGCCGTCGTAGCCAGCCGAAAACTTCCAGCCGGGAACTCAACAAACGCCCGGCAAAGCGATCCCGAAGAGGATCCCGATCGCCTAGCACGACCAAGGCAGGACAACCTTACGAACCCGCCAGCTCATCGGCAACGGGGAAAGTCCGGCCAAGGGCCAATTTCGTCGAAATTCTTGCCGGCGTCAATCCCCAAATGGCCGCAAACATACCACCTAAGAAGTATATTCAGCAGCTTGAGGAGCTAACCGCACGGGTCCACTACGAGCGGTTTTGAGCGTGGGTTCGGACAAAATACTTGCCAAGTTCAACCACAAAGAGGATTGCCTGCTCGGGCCGAAAATGCCGCTCGGGCCTATCGACTTTGGTTGCTTGCATCAACAGTCAGCCGCGTGTGGTTGCCTTCTTTCTTCCGGATTCCAGAGAGTGGCGAATTTCGACGATTTCCAGATATTCGGGTGTCAGCATAAAAGCCTCTCGTTCCTCGCGGGTGGGAAACAATTCCGCAAATCTTCCACCGTTGCCGAAAAACAAGTTGTGAAGATCGGTGGCAGTGTCGCATTGAGGTGCTCGCTGCCGAACGAATTCAAGTGCCTGGCGGGCTTTGCTACGGGCCATTGGATGCTCTCCGCTTCGTGTTCGCTGCTTAGTCCGCAGGAATCTCCAGAATCTGTACGCCATCGTAATCGCGGACCTCGAAATACATCGCTCGTTGCCTTCGGGGCGAACGAAGAACCATTTCGACAATTCGTGGAAGCAATGGCAGTGCGACAATCAAGCAACGAGGACATGAACAGAAGATAACAAAGGAAGCGAAGGCTGAATTCGCCGATCCAATCCCTCTCCTCTTTCTTTCCTCTTGGTTGCCTTCGTTATCTTCTGTTCAAATCCTTGGGATGGAGTCGCCGAAGCTGAACGTCCCAAGGTGCAATTGGCATTATACGCCGAAACCCACTGGCTCGGCCGGTTGGGGAAACTAAAATCCCTGCATGCTCAACCTGCACGCCCCCACCTCCGATCGCTGGCTCGCGCAGGTCGAAACCCGGCTCGATCTGTTGCTGATCGATCATGCCCATTGCGAGAAGAAGGCGGCCGGGGTTGCCATGAACTTGCTGTTTTCGTACGTCGAGCACGCCGAACTGACGCGGGCGATGACCGAGATCGTGGCCGAGGAGCTCGATCACTTCCACCAGGTGCGGGCCCTGCTCGATCGCCGCGGCATTCGCTTTGGCAAGCTCAGCCCGAGTCGCTACGGCCCACGGTTGCACGAACTGGTTCGCAAGCCCGAGCCGCTGCGGGCCGTCGATCGCCTGCTGGTGGCAGCGCTGATCGAGGCCCGCTCGTGCGAGCGGTTTGCCCTGTTGCGCGATCGACTGGCCGACCGCGAACTGGCCGCTTTTTACGGCAGCCTGTTCGAGTCCGAAGCCCGCCACCACAGCACCTACGTTCGCCTTGCCAAGGAATTCCTGCCCGAAGACGCGGTGCGCGAGCGGCTGGCGGAACTGGCCGCCGCCGAGGCCCAGGTCATCGCCGCGGGCGAGGCGGAGCCAAGGATGCACAGTTGAGGGTTGGGACTCGGGGCTGGGGGCTGGTGAGGACAACGGCAGCGATTCCCTTTCATTCCGCAGTCCGCAATCTACAATCCGCAATTCCCCCGCCCCGAAACCCTATCCCCGAGCCCCCTTGTCCTCCGACCTCCAGTTTCTCGATGCGCCGCCGGTCGATGCCGAGATGGCTGCGCCGGCGGGCAAGCCCTGCGCCGCGTGCGGCACGCCAGTCGAACCGCTCGACAAATATTGTCCCGCCTGTGGGAGCGAAGTTCCAGGTTCAAAGTTCCCGGTTCAAGGTTTGCCAGCCGCGTTGAACCGGGAACCTGAATCTCAAAACCCCCTTTCCAAGCACTTTCAGTGCGAAAACTGCGGGGCTGAAGTGGCGACCGATCCGAGCCAGCGATCGTATGTTTGCCCGTTTTGCGACTCGACTTACGTGGTGGAAGTTTCCGCCGCGCAAGCGGGACGCCAGCGGCCCGAGTTCGTCATCGGCTTTACGATCGCGCCCGATCAGGCCCTGGCCACGTTTCGCCGCTGGCTGCGCGAGAACCGCTGGTATCGGCCGGGCGACCTGCACACCGCGTCGATCGCCGACAAGCTGAAAGGGGTTTATCTGCCGTTCTGGTCGTTCTCGATGCTCGCCCAAAGCGAGTGGCAATCGCAGATTGGCGAGCACTGGTATCGCACCGAAACCTACACCGTGACCGACGCCAAGGGAAACACCAGCATTCGCACCCGGCGGGTGCAAGAGACCGAGTGGTGGCCGCTCGCGGGCCGGCATCATCGCTACTACAGCGGCTACCTGGTGTCGGGGAGCCGCGGCTTGCCTCAGGACCAAGCCCTCCGCATCCAGCCGTTTCAATTGCCCGCGCTCAAGCGCTACGAACCGTATTTTCTCGCCGGGTGGCTGGCCGAGGAATATTCGATTGCCCGCGACGCGGCGCTCGCGCTTTGCCAGCAGGAGTTCCAGCGGCAAGAGCAGCGGAACATCGCCGCCTTTCTGCCGGGCGACACGCACCGCAATCTCGCCGCCGAAACCGCGTTCAGCGAGGTCAACTCGGATCTCTGCCTGCTGCCGGTCTATATTTTGAGCTATCGCTACCGGGACAAGCTGTACCGCTTTCTGCTCAACGGCCAAACCGGCAAAGTGGCGGGCGACAAGCCGATCTCGGCCCAGCGGATTGGCATTGCGGTGGCGGTGGCAATCGGAGTGGTCCTGATCATCGCAATCGTGCTGTACTTGCTGTCGAACTCATGATGAGGCGGAACGCCACAGAGGGCGCTGCCTACATCCGTCCTCCCCAGCCCCCAGCCCCGAGTCCTGCCTCTTGTCCGACCTCCTCACAAAATGCGTCGTCTGCCAGGCCTTGCTCGACGAGGAAGACCTGTTCTGCGCCAATTGCGGAACCGAGGCGCCGCTCGGCGAGCAGCAGCGGCCTGCCAGCCAAACGCTGATCGCCACACACAATTTCGAGTGTCAGGGCTGTGGCGCCAGCATGAGCTACGACGCCTCGGCCCAGGCGCTACTCTGCCCATTTTGCGGCTCCGAGCGGTTGACCGAAGCGCGCGACGCCAAAGTGCTGCGGCCGAACTGGGTCGTCCCGTTTGCCATCGACCAGCCCGCGGCCTTGCAGCGAATGCGGACCTGGATGGGAAGCAGCTTTTGGCGACCGGGCGACCTGGCGCAAGCGGCCGAGATCACCCGGCTGCGGCAGGTCTATGTGCCGTACTGGTCGTTCGCGGCTCAGGTTTTCACCTATTGGACGGCCGATAGCAGCGTGACGCCTCCCGGCGCGCGGGGCGACTGGGTTCCGCACAGCGGCCACCACCAGGGGAGTTATCGCGGCTTGCTGGTCGGGGCGAGCAGCGTTCTTTCCCCCGCCGAGACGTTTGCGATTCGGCCGTTTGATCTATCGAACAGCGTGGCGCCCGAGGCGGTCGATCTGAAGAACGTCGTTTACGAACAGTTCCGCGTGCAACGCAAATACGCCCGCCCACTGGCCCGCCTGGGGCTGGAAGAAGAAGAACGCCAGGCCTGCCGGCCGTTCGTCCCCGGCAACTGCCGGAACATGAAAGTCAACGTGCGGGTCGAGGGACTCACGGGCGAGCCGATCCTGCTGCCGATCTGGATCATGGCCTATCGCTACAAGGATCAGGTCCACCGCTTTTTGGTCAACGGCCAGACCGGAAAATGCACGGGAACGGCCCCCGTTTCGTATCGCAAGATCGTGGCCGTGGTGGCGATTGCGATCGGCGTAATCCTCGCCATCTTGGCCTGCCTGGGAGTCGTTGGGGCGATTTCGGGGAGGTAAAGAAATCCGTAAACATTCGGGGCCAGTCAGTTATTGCCATGCGAAACGGATGGTAAACTTTGGATATGAGTTTTGATCGAATTACCTACGACGCCGCTCAGATGAATGGTCAGCTCTGCATCCGTGGTATGCGGCTGACGGTTCGCCGCGTTTTAGAGGCGCTGGCGAATTGTCTGGATCGTCAGCAATTGAGCGACGACTATCCAGAGCTCGACGACGAGGATATTCGTCAAGCGATCGGATTTGCTGCCGCCAACCTCGACTGCCGCACGCCAGCGCTCGGTGTGTGAGCGAAGGGTCGTTGGCGAGATCCAACGTTGGTCGTGGCTGAGCGGCCCGCTCTTCTAACGCCAAGGTGCGAAGGAGCAAAGGGCGCAAAGAGCAATTCTCGATGCGAATCCTTTGCGCCATTGGTGCGTCAGGCAAGTTTGATGGCTCTTTTCAGTTGAAAGGAACTGAACATGT
>JBBDYF010000095.1:0-5357 GCA_040901775.1 Pirellulaceae bacterium
CGACTGGCCCGTGAGCCGACAATTGTGGTGGGGGCATCGGATCCCGGTGTGGCATCTCCATATTCCGGCGAATGCGAACGACGATCAATGGAATGCCGCATTTCACTGGTCCGATGTGGACGAGATGGGGGACGATGACCCGGAATACTCAATTCAGATCATCGATAAAGCAAGCGGGCAGCGGATTGCTCTATCCGGCCGCGACATCAATGAAGTTGATCAGTATCGCGGCCGCGAGTTGCAAGTTTTGCTGTGCAAGCGGCGAGGCGATTGGAACACCGAATATGAGCGAGGTCTGGAGCAACTGGGTTACGCGCAAGACCCCGACGTCCTCGACACCTGGTTCTCCTCCGCCCTTTGGCCGCACAGCACAATGGGCTGGCCGGAGAAGACGCCCGAGCTGGCGTACTGGTATCCGACGAGCACGCTGATTACCAGCCGCGACATTATCACGCTCTGGGTGGCGCGGATGGTGATCATGGGGCAGAACAACCTCGATGAGATTCCGTTTCGCGAGGTGTATATCCACCCTAAGATCCTCGATGGCTACGGCGAGTCGATGAACAAGTCATTGGGGAATGGCGTCGATCCCCTCGACATCGTCGAAAAGTTCGGGGCCGACGCACTTCGCTTCGGCCTGACCGCCCTGACGACGGAAACGCAAGACGTGCGGATGCCGGTGCAGTTCGAGTGCCCGGCGTGCCAGGCGCTGGTCGATCAAACCAAGAAAAACCGCGCGCTGCCGAAAGTCGCTTGCACCAAATGCGGCCAGGAGTTCAGCACGCAGTGGGCCAAGAGCGACGCCGACAAGGCCCTGCCGCGGGCAGCCGTGGTGAGCGAGCGGTTCGAGGTGGCCCGCAACTTTACCAATAAGCTATGGAACGCGGCTCGGTTTGCGCTGATCAATCTGGCAGACAATGTTTCAGGTTCCAAGTTGCAGGTTCCAGGTTCAGAAGTCACCAACTTGAAACCTGAAACTTGGAACCTGGAACTGACCGTCGAGGATCGCTGGCTCTTGTCGCGCCTGGCGAGTGTCACCGCGGGGGTGACCGAGTCGCTGAAGACGTATCACTATGCCGACGCGGCCAAGCTGCTCTACGACTTTGCCTGGGACGAGTTTTGCTCGTTCTATGTCGAGATCGCCAAGGCCCGGCTCGCCGATCCGCTGCAAAAGGCCACCGCCCAGCGGGTGCTGGCACATTCGCTCGATACGTTGCTGCGGCTCTTGCATCCGCTGATGCCCTTCATTACGGAAGAGATCTGGCAGCTCTTAAACCAGGTGGCGCCTGTGCGGGGGTTGTCGTTTGCTGGATTGTCTCAGGGGGCTGACGCCCCCCGCTCGCCCGGTCACTCGCCTAAGTGGCTGATTGTCGCGCCGTGGCCCGAGGCCGACCTGTCTTGGCAAAACCGCGAGACCGAGGCCCGCTTCGCCCTCTTCCAGCAAGCTCTGGGAGCGATACGCGAAATCCGCAGCCGGCAGAACATTGCCACCAAGAATCCGCTGAATTTTGCCATCCGATGCGACGCGGCGACGGCCGACCTGTTGCAGCCAATGGCCCCCTATTTCCTGTCGATGGCCAATGCGACCGCTACCGCCTTGGGCCCCGACGCGGCAGTTCCGCCGACCAATGCCAAATCGTCGCTCGCCGGCATGGAAGTCGTGGTCGATCTGGCCGGCCTGATCGATGTGGGGGCCGAAGTTGCCAAGAACGAGCAACTCGTGCAAAAGCTGACCGGCCTGATCACCGCGAAGCAGGGGAAGCTGGCGAACGAGAGCTTCGTCAGCCGAGCGCCCGCCAATGTGGTGCAGTCCGAGCGCGACAGCCTGGCCCAAATGCAGGAGCAGCTTGCCTCGGCGCAGACGGCGCTGGCCGTATTTCGCAAGACATGAAGCCGGCGCGGCGTTACGGCCGCGCGGCGACCTTCTCGATCTTGATCGCCCGCAATTCCTTGCGGCGTTCCTTGGGCAGGTACTCGCGCTCGACGAGCTCGGGATCGTACTGCGTCCACGTCTCGCGCATCGAGCGGGCGTGAACCTGCCGCAGCACTTCGCCGTCTTGCCAGACCGCCTGGTAGCCCCCCTCGCGCCAATCGCGCTCGGGAAGCTGCGCCGGATTTTTTACCAGCCGCCAGGCGCGAACCATGTGCCGGCTCTGCTCGGGTGCCCAGTCGTAAAAGATGACCTGGTCGAAGACGAGCCGCCCCTGCTCGTCGTAAAAGTGGTTGACCTCGATCAGATCGACCTGTTCGCGGGCCACATCCTCAGCCGGATTCAGGCCCAGGGAAACGACGATAGCGCCAAAGGTATGTGCAATGGGACTCACCAGTCACCTCCATGCTGTAGGTGAAGACTTCGCGGCGAGACCCCGGGGCGAACGCATCGTCATCTAGTATCGGATGTCGCCTGCAGCGTCAAGAGAGTTTTTTGCCTGCCAATAGAAACATACGTCAAAAACCTGGGAATGACGTTTGCAAACAGTGTGCCGTAGTCTCCTTTGATCCCCAAAACGGGGCGACTCATTCGCTTCCTGCCGCCTAGGGCGAGAATAGCGGCCCGAAATAGCACCTAGCGGTATAGACTCCCCGCCTCAGCCTGGCCGCTGATCGCGCTGGGTACTGTGAATGCTGCCGCCACAAGCTGGGCACCACGAGAGATAGGCTGCCCAACATCAAGTAACTCGCCGGCCGAAATATTGGCGGAGCGAAACGAGCGGTTCAATCACTTCGCCTGGCCAAGATCCTGCTCGGCGAGCATCGCATCGAAATAGCCGATCATCATTTCTTCCCAGGTTTGATCTCCCCAGCGCACGGTGGCCGTTGGATCGGGATTGGCCAGGTTCTCTTCCGAATTGTCGAACCAGGCCTCGCAATGCAGGCGCGTCCCCGCGGGCATCCGCTTGGGCTCCATGAATTCATAGCTGTTTTGCCAGGCAAAATCGTAGTGGGGAACGTCGAGCAGGATTTCGCGCTCGCCATCGGGGTAAATGGCCGTGTAGCGGAACGCCTTGCCGCGCAAGTGCATGTGCGGGAACATCGCCAGCATCAGCATGTCGCGATCGAAGCGGTGGGTCGCTTCGACGAGGTGGTTGCCGTCGCCCGGCGGAATGAGAAAGCGGGGGTTGGCGGCCTTGTCGGTGCCGACCTGCTTTTTCACCGTATTGGCCTCGGCGAATTTGAAGCCGACGCAGCTCCGGTCCTCCTGCGCCGTGCCGTTGGGTGTGTAGTGCATTTGAAACACGAGCTTCGAACCCGCGGGAACGAGCTTTGCCAAGCCGGGACCAAGCACCAGCGGACGGGCACCGGGCGCCGTCGCGGTGAGCCAGTCGGAATGCAGGTTCCCAATGGTCTTGTCGCCGCGCCGCGCGCCGGGCGGAACGATGCCGACGATAATGTGGTGGACGACCGCCCGATTACCCGACCGGCATTCGGCGGCTTGAATCCACTTGTCTTCCTTGAAACCGGGATCGACCTGGAAGAATTGATAGCGGACGGTCCCCGTGGCCGGCACGCTGTACGGTTCTTCGGACATATAAACGACCGCGTCGGGCGTGCCGATCTGCCAGCCGACGGTGTATTCCAGCGGCGGCGGCAGGTCGGCCTTGTCTCCCTCGGGCGCGCCGGCTGCCACCCAGCGGACAATTTGATCTTTTTGTTCGTCCGAAAGACGGCGATCGTTGGCGAACTTGCCGTGCTTGGGGTTGGCGTGCCAGGGAGGCATCCGCTGCTCAGAGACGACTTCGCGAATCATCTCCGCCCAGCCGACCACTTCGTCGTAGTTGGTCAGCGCGAACGGCCCGATCTCGCCCGGCCGATGGCAGACAACGCAGTGCTCCTGAAAGATGCGGGCAATCTGCTTGGAATACGTCACGTCGCTGTCGATTTTGGGCGTCAGCACGCGGCCGATGTGGCAGCCGACGGTTTCGGCATGGGGCGTTTCGATCGCTTTGCTCGCCAGCAATTGTTCGAGAGCATTCACCAGGTAGTTCTGCTCGACCTTGGGCCGCTGAATGCCGTAGGTGTACTGGTCGTCGATCCGGCCGTGATAGACGACGCGGCGGTCTTGGTCGAGCAAAAAGACTTCAGGCGTGCGCTGGGCGGCAAAGGCATCGGCCACGCGGTTGCCGGGATCCTTGAGCAGCGGAAACTCGACCTTGTGCCGGCGGGCAAAAGCGGCCAGTTCGGTCAGCGAGTCTTGCTGATTGGCGTCGATGGCCAAAAAGGCGACACCCTTATCCTGGTACTTATCCGCCAACTGTTGCAAGCGAGCCGCATAGTGGGCGACCAGCGGGCACTCGACCCCAACGAACGCCACCACCACGGCCTTCCGCCCGGCAAACTCGGCCAGCGACCAGTCCTTGCCCCGGAAGTCGCCCAACCTGAAATCGTCGATCTGGCGGCCCAACGGGGAGACCCTCTCGGCTGGTTCGGCGGCTTCTGCCGGCAACACAAAAGTAGCCAGCGCGGCGAACAGGCAAACCGTGACCCAGCATCCAGTGGCCCAGCACAATTTCGGCATAAGTCGATCCGGCGAAAAGAGGTTTACCGCGCGTGCCCAATTGAGATTCTTAAACCCCGCGCTTGCGGCTAGGGTTTCAGCGGTACCATCGATTTAACCAGATCGAACCGGTTTACGCCAACACCGCCTTGATCTGGGCGGCCGCCGCCAGGCGGCTTTCGGCCGGCGATAGATCGTACTGGGCCACGAAATGCGAAAGGCCGATCGACAACAGGCTGCCCGGCAGCAGCCTGGCCTCGGCGATGATCTGACCGTTGACGAACGTCCCATGCCGCGATCCCAAGTCGCGCACCAGCAGCACCCCGTCGCTCAATTCGAGCCGGCAGTGCCGCCGGCTGAGCCAGCGATCGTCGATCCGCACCTCGACATCGGCGCTGCGGCCCAGATCGGCGGGAAACCGGTCGAGAACGAATTCCTGCGGCGAAGCCAGAGCGTCCTGGCTAACCAATTTGACGATCACGGGAGAGGCGGGGCTGGAAGGAGGCGGGGGCTGGTAAGGTGGGATGGACCAGCAGCGTAAAGGCGGGTTGGTATGCCAAGGAGGCAACCTTTTTTGATCCTAGACGCCGGTCGCAGGCTGTCAATGGCCGGGTGCGTACTTTTGGCAAAAACCTGGGCTTCGGCAAGCGAACGGCCCTCCAGTAGAATGCGGACACAACTCGCTTCGCCCCAATAGGTCTTCCATGCAAAACGTCCGCGTCGCTGCCGTCCAGTTTCAGCACGTTCCCGGCGACATCGCCGCGAACTTGGCGACCGTGGGCCGGTTCGTTGCCGCGGCGCACCGGCAGCAGGTGCAAATCATCGCCTTTCCCGAGTGCTGCCTGAGCGGGTACTGGCATCT
>JBBDYF010000096.1:0-34158 GCA_040901775.1 Pirellulaceae bacterium
CGTCGGGCGGCAAATCGAGCCCAGATAAGTCGAGCCCAGATAAGTCGAGCCCAGATGAGTCGAGTGCCGGCAAGACCAGCGACAGTTCCAAACGGGCGGCCAAGGCGCTGCCCGTTGCCAAGCCGCTGGATGCGCCCTCGGGATCGGGCAAGGGGAGCGGCTCGGGCAAAAAAAGCGGTTCGGGAGCCAACCTTGTCATCCATGTGAACGGTGCCAGTAAACCGGCAGGCAACACCAGCCAGTCCGGGGCGATGCCTGTTGTCTCGCAATCGGGCGCGATGCCCGCGGTGTCGCAGTCGGGCGCGATGCCCGTCCTTCAAGCGCCCACCATAACGACCTCTTCGGGTTCGCATCCCACGGTGGGGGGCGGCTCGACTCTGGGGGTGACAACACTGGGGAAAACGAGTCCGGCAATTCCGCTCGCAGTGATGATCGGGGGAGGTGTGGCTGCCGCGGCGCTACTGATCGTAGCCATCGTCGTGGGCATCCTTTGGGCGTCGGGCAGTGGCGCCGGTGGCGCGGATCGTCGCGAAACGAGACCCAACCCGCGCGCGAACGATACCAGCTTGTTGCCAATCGGTGACGCAGCGCGACCGGTTCCGATCGCTTTCGACGAGCGTCACCGCCGGTCAGTCAGGCCATCGCCGGCGCCTCTAGCACACGCGTTAACCGCCCAGAAAACCGGGCCAGACGCGTTTTCATCCCTGGAAATCACCCCACCGGGCCGATACGTCCAGGGCACAGAATCGACTTAAGTCGTTACGGGCACGCAACTTGCGTGTACAGCTTGAATTCTACTCCGGGGCCTTCGTAGGATAAGGGTGACGCCAGTGGCCGCTTACCACTCTCCTTGGGTTCTACGATCATGTCCCGCCGTTACGATCTCTCGCTGCAAAGCTCCGCTCCGGCTAAGAACGCCGCCGCGCGCAGCGCGCGGCGCGTCGTAACGATCGGCAAGCGGGCGCGCATCGGCAGCTCGGTGTTGCGGGGCCCCTATTTGCCCGCGGAAACCTGGTACGAACCCGCCACGGAGCCGCGCGGCGAGTACGAGGTGATCGTCCGCCCGGCGGGCAAGGGCTTTCGCCACGTCGTCACCGAGGAAGACATCCGCCAGCGGCTCGCGCAGTTGCCCGCCTGGATGCTGACCGAATTGCAAGTCGTGCAACTCAGCACGATGACCCGTAAGAAGCGGCGCTCCCCCTGCTACGGCATGCAGTGGGGGAGCAGCATTTATCTGTACCCGATCGAAGAGACGCTGATCGAAACCTTCCTCCAGCCCCCCAAGCCGCCGCAAAAGATCGAGGCGGCCATGTTCGGCGCCTGCTGGCAGCCGAGGGGGGGGCTGTGGCAACTCTACTGGACCGAAGAGACCATCCGCGACTTCTACTTGAACAACGTGCTGATTCACGAGCTGGGCCACATCATCGACAGTCGGAACAGCCGCTATCAGGACCGCGAGCGCTTTGCGGAATGGTTCGCCGTCGAGCACGGCTATAAAGCGAGCCGGCGGGCCGAGCTGGCTCAGCGGGCGGTCGATAAGTACATCGTGCGCCGGCATCACCGGTCTTAGGTGCATCGACTTTCTGAGTACCTTTCTTTCCTGCGGTCGTTTAGACTGGAACGCGGGGTCGCGGTAGCGCTGCGCGCCGCTTTTCCGCTGGTAACTGTCTTCAAAACAACAACTTGCGACCCACCCTTCAGGCTTGCCGGGACTTCCTCCATGTCGCCAGTTCGATTGATCCTTTCGACCTTTCTGGTTTTGATCCTATCGCTTTCGGCGCGAGCCGCTCCCACGTTGCAGCAGCGGGCCGAAATCGGGGCCATCGGCACTCTGATGGCCAAGGCGGGCCGGCTCTTTCAGGAAGAGAAGTTTCAGGAATCGGCCGACGCGGTGAAAGACGCCCAGGCGCGACTCGAAAAACTGGCCGCCGCGGCCGACGTGCAACTGCTCGCGCAGCTTACGGCGCTGCACAAGCGACTGACGAACGCCTATGCCCTGTTGGAATTGGAAGGAATCACCCTGCCCGAACTGAAACCCCTGGAAGTAAAGCCTAAGGGAAAGGAACCGCCGCCAGGCGGCGGGATCAGCTTCGTCAAGCAAGTGGCGCCGGTGCTCAATGCCCGCTGCGGCAATTGCCATGTGCGCAATGCGCGGGGCATGTTTTCGATGGCTACCTACGAGGCGCTCATTACCGGATCGCGGGCAGGCAAGGTGATCTTTCCCGGCGATGCGAAGGGGAGCGTGCTGATCGAAAAAGTGCAGGACAAAGAGATGCCTCCCAGCGGCGCGGGAATTCCCGATGGGGAACTGGCCCTGCTCAAACAGTGGGTCGAGGAAGGGGCCCGGTTCGACGGCCCCGATCCCAAGGCCCAGTTGGCGTCGCTATTGACCGGCCAGTCGCAACCTGCGGAGACGCCGATGCTGAGCGTGCAGCAGGCCACGGGCAAAGAGACGATCAGCTTCGCCAAGGACATCGCCCCCGTCTTGATTGCCAATTGCACCGGCTGCCACGGGACGAACAACCCGCGCGGCAACTTCAGCCTGTTCACCTTCGAGGGTCTGTTGCGGGGGGGAGACCGGGGTCAACCCGTGTTGCCCGGCAAGCCGGCCGATAGCCTGCTGGTGAAGAAGCTCAAGGGAACGGCCGACGGCGCCCGGATGCCGATGAATCGCGATCCGCTCGACGACGCCACGCTGGCAAAAATCGAGAAATGGATCGAGGAAGGGTGCAAGTTCGACGGTCCCGACGGGAAGCAATCGATCGTTCAAGTTGCCGCCCTCATCAAGGCCCAGGGCCAGACGCACGACGAACTGTCGAGCGACCGGGCCAAACTGGCCGAATCGAACTGGCGGCTGGGAATGCCCGGCACGCCCCCCAACCGGAGCGAATCGACCAATTTTTTGGTCATGGGCAGCGTCGGTGAAAACACGCTCGCCGATATTGCCCAGCGGGCCGAGGCCCAGGCACCGAAGGTGGCTTCTATGCTGAAGGCACCCGCAGGCCAGCCGCTGGTGAAGGGGCGGATGTCGCTGTTCGTCTTTGCCGAGCGCTACGAATATGGCGAGTTCGGCAAAATGGTCGAGAAGCGCGACCTTCCCTCGGCTTGGCGCGGCCATTTTCGCTACAGCATCATCGATGCCTACGGCGCGGTGCTCCCCTCGAAGAGCGACGACTACTCGCTCGACGCCTTGATCGCGCAGCAACTGGCGGCCGCGCATATCGCTTCGCAAGGAGTGGGCGTGCCGACATGGTTTGCCGAAGGGACCGGCCGGGTGGTCGCCACGCGCATTGTCTCTGGGCGGGATTCGCGGATCGACGCCTGGGACGCCGAGTTGCCCCGCGTGTTTGCCAGCATGACCAAGCCGGACGACTTTTTGACTGGCAAGCTGCCGCAAGAAGACGCCGACCTGGCCGCGTACAGCTTCGTCAAGTTCGTGATGAGCGATGCCCGCAGGTTCCAAATCTTGCTCGACGGTCTGCGCAAAGGGGGAAAGTTTGACGAGACCTTCGTCGCGGCTTATGGCGGCACGCCGGCGCAGCTTGCCCCCGCTTGGATTCGCAAGCCGCCGAAGCTGAGCCCCCGCCGACCGGGAGCGCGGCGGTAGGGAACCTGGCGGGCGATGCGAGATGAATGAGCGGACGGAAGTATTGCCATGAATGTGTTCGAAGAAACGATCGACGCAACACTGGACTCGAACGGTCAACTGCGATTGACTCAACAACCGCAATTGTCCCCCGGCCCAGTGCGGGTGACCATCCGGGCCGCAGTTGGCCCCACACAGCGCGGCCTGGCAGATGTGATCCGGGAGATCGCAGCCGGGCAGCGCTTGCGAGGCTTCGCCGGGCGATCGGCCGTGGACCTGCGCGACGAAGATGACGCGCGCCTGGCCGAGGACGCAGAGCGGGACAGCGAACTCATCGCCGCGCGCCGCATGGCCTCGCCAGGAGCGCCTTGAGTGCTGTATTACCTGGACACCGTGATCGTCATCTACGCCGTTGAGGGAAATCCCGCGGACCAACAACGGGCGCTAAATCACTTGGCCACACTCGAACAAGCCGGCCATCGATTCGCCATCAGCGAGTTGACCCGAATGGAATGCTTGGTCCCCGTCGTTGGCCTGGTCGGCGGCCAGCGGCTTTCAGACTTTTTCCGGTTCTTCCATGGACCGAATCTGCGGACGATCTGCCTAACGGCCGCCATGCACGCCCGAGCCAGCGCCATCCGGGGCGGCAACACGTACCCAACAAGCCAGCCCGCGAAGGCCAAGCGATACGGGCTGGCCGACGCCCTTCACCTTGCTGCCGCAATCGAGTCCGGCTGCGACGTGTTTTTGACGAACGACGATCAGTTGGCTAACTTCGCGGAATTCAAGGTCGAAAAGCTACCGTGATTTTCCACCTGGTTGCGCGATGCTGACCCAACAAAATGGCAAAGCCGCCGGAAAATCCTTGTCCTGAGCGCGCCGGGCCGCTAGGTTGACCAATCGCTGGGTTCCGCCCTGCCTTTCCGGAGGCCTTGCGATGCACTGCCGCATACCAAGCTTTCGCCGCACAGCCCACCTGCGCCGCACCGGCTCGACCTTGGTCGAGCTGCTGGTGGTGGTCGTTATCATCGGCCTATTGATCGCGCTCCTACTGCCCGCCTTGCAAGCCGCCCGCGAGTCGGCTCGCCGCGTCCACTGTCAAAGCAACTTGCGCCAATGGGGACTGGCCCTGACGCTGCACGAGCAGACGTACCAGGAATATCCCGCGGCCTTCCGGATGTCGCCGCCGGCCACGTCGTTCGTGCCGCCGCTCTTGCCATTTATCTCGCAGCAGAATCTGCCCTACGATGTCCGGCGAAATTGGAACGACCCGGCGAACCTGACGGGCGTGCAAACGCGGCTGCGAATCATGCTCTGCCCTTCGTCGCCCACGGCCGAGCGCGTCGATCGGGCCTGGCCGGCGATCCTTCCCGCCGCCGGCGACTATGCCGCCACGCACGGGGTAAATGCCCGCTATTGCGAGCTTGTCGGCTGGCCGCTGTACGATCCGCCCGAACACAATGGCATTCTGACCGTCACTCCTTGCACCGCGGCCGAAGTGTACGACGGGCTCTCGCAAACGCTGTTGCTGGTGGAAGACGCCGGCCGACCCGAACTGTGGCGGATGGGGCGGCGAGCCGAAGGGCGAGCCACCGATGCCGGCTGGGCCGATCCGAACTTCGAGATCGCCCTGGACGGCTCCGACTTTTTGACCACGGGGAGCGGCCAGAAGCTGGGCCCCTGCGTGATGAACTGCACCAACGACAACGAGGCCTACAGTTTTCACTCCGAGGGCTGCAACCTGCTCTTTGCCGACGGCGCGGTGCGGTTCGTTTCAGACCAAGTGTCGAACCGCGTCTTCGCCGCCCTAAGCACGCGCGCCAGCGGCGACTTGGTGGATGGTGGGGCGTTTTAGGAATTCGTCCGGATGAATTGACTTCCCATTCCTCAAAAATAATTGACGGGGCGGTTTGGAATCGCTACTTTTTGGTGGTTGCTGACGAGTCGTACCAACCCTGGGGGAACCCTACGATGGCGGCACTTTCGTTTCAGGCTAAGGTCCAACGCGGCATTTCTTCACCAGTCATCGTGCCGGCTAAAATCGACTGGGAGCGGGACTATTCCCGCACGACGTTAGGCGAACTGGTCGCGATGTCGGACGACGAACTGGCGACGGTCGATCCGCTGGCCATGAATTTGATCGTCGCCAGGGATATTCCGGCACTCGAAGGCCTGGATGTCGGGCACTACCAGGAAATCCTCAACGATCTCGTTCTCGACTTTTCTCGGCGCTGCCTTCCCGGCTGGGAGGCAGCGTTTCACGAAGCGCCGCAGGATTTCGAGAACGACATTCGTTACTTCCGGCTCGGCATGGTCTGCCAGTACCTGGAGTTGGAAGTCGGCATTGAGTACAAGCGCGACCAGCGCGACATTGACCGGATTCTCTACACGAACCCGGCCGACCTTTTTCTGAACGGCGTTTTCGACACCCACGAAGGAACGTGCGGCAGCCTGGCGGCGTTGAATGTCGCCTTCGGGTGGCGAATGGGCTGGCCAGTCTCGCTGGCCTGTGAAAACTCGCACTACCTCCTTCGCTACGACGACGGCGAGACCATCTATAACATCGAGGCAACGACGAGCGGCAGGGGCGGTTTCGGGTCGGATACCGACGAGGACATTATCAGGAAGCGCGGGCTGAGGGAAACTGCCATTGCTTGCGGTTCCGATCTGCGTGCCTTGCGCCCGCGAGAAATGCTGGGGACGTTCGTCGGAATGCGAGCGCGGCATTTTCAGGATCTCGGTAAGCAAGCCTGCCGCGAAGACCTGATTTTGGCGTCCGAGCCGGACTGGCTGCTCGCCCGGCATCTTTTTCCGACCAACCGCGCGATCTACAAGCACCAGGTGGTCGTCTCGGCCATGCGCGGCGATGCCCTGTTCGATTCCGATGAAGCCGGCCACCCCAGCACTTTTGCGGGCTGTCTGGATGAGATCCGCCGCAGTCGGAAAAAGCCCGGCTACTCGCGCGCCACCGCGCCGCAAACCGAGGCGTGCAAGTTTCCCGCCGATGCCATCGACGAATTTTTCTCGGCTCTGGAGATTTAACCATGCTGGAAACCCTGCCACGCTCCGCCCGCTCCCGTTCGTGCGGCGACCGGTTCGCGCGCTTCACGCCGCTGCTGGATCAATTGGAACGCCCGCTCGTCTTCCGCGGCGGCGATGCGAATTTGACGCGTTACGTCGGCAACTCGCCGACGAATGCGACCGACCCTAGTGGACTGTTTTCTCTTGAAAACGTTCTTGAGATACTAAACTCCACTCCCGAAGGAAGACGCGCCATACGCAATATCAATGCATCCGGAGCCGAAGTCCATCAAAGTGAATATATTCGCTCGTACAGAAGGAGGAGGAAAGACGAGTGCAGTCCGTGGGGGGAGTGGAAGGTCAGAAACTGGGGTGCAATGACTACGCGAGACAAAGGACGAATTGTCATTCACATTCCTGAAGGCTACACGGATGAGCAGGCGGCATTTTTCATCGTGCATGAGGCCGCTCATGCAATCGGTGGTGATGAGGTAGCAGCATATACCGCCGAAACGCAATTCGCTATTGAATATGAAGGGGCACGAAAACTTGCGCGGAAGGGGCTAATTGTTTGCGACGATAAGGGAAACATGAGCATCGACCAAAATGCGCTTAAAAAGTTCATTGAAGACACTTATCCCGGATGGTATAAACCTGATCCGCTTGAGCAATATATGGAAGACGAAAAGACAAAGCGAAGGAAAATCGACTATGGCAAAGAAAAGAAGATTGGTCCCTTCAAGCTTACTCCCATGTAATTGTGCGTTTGCATTGTCCATCTGCGGTGTTTTTTTGGGATGCACACTTTTTGTGGAGAATCCTCAGACCATGTCGATTGATGAAGTAAGATTAGCAATACTTGCAATGATTGAGAAGGAAGGTGATCCTCTCCTAAGTTCCACTGTTCAGGCCGTCCGCGACGAGATGCCGATTGAATCCGATGGAGAAATAATGGTGGGTCCGTTTCGATGCGATTTGAAAGAAAACGTGTTTGTTGCTACGTTTGATTCGGGACCGATATTTGCTGAGTTTGCAGGTCGCTTTGAACAGAAGAAAGACTCGTCGTGGATCGCCATATTGGAGTCTGAGACTAGGAATTAGTGAGTAGGCGCTCTGCAACGCGTGGTTAGCAGCTACATCCAACGGGCGGCATTGGTGGCGATCCGGCGTCTCGTTATGGAGGCGAATAATCGCAGATCGGCAAGCAGAGGTCACTTAGGGAATGTGTATTTGGCGATTCATTGTGCAATCGTGATCGTTTCCATCGCAACCATTTCTGTCGCCGAGAGCGGACCCTTTTGGTTCCCTGGATCATTTCCCCTTGTTGGCTGGATAGCGCGCTACTCCGCTCAGTTCGTTGGCCCTTTGTTGTTGATAAGCTCGGTGTTGATCGCCTTCTCGATTCGGAGTGGCCGTCCTCGTTTATATGTGGCGATTGCCGACTTGGCACTTTCAGTGACTCACTTGGCTTTTGCGATCAGTTCCGTTCAATAGCAATTCAGCCCTCGGGATCTCCGCGCGAGGAATGAAATGATGTCTGGACGGCGAATGTTTGGGCTAGTTCTGCTTGTCGTCTCTTCGATTGCGATTTTCGCGAATTGGCCGCGAAATGCCGGCACCCTTAAACCGGAGATCGTAACGGCGGGGTTTCCATTTACGTTTGGAGTTTGGGAAGGGAGTCGGGTTCAAGTCTTCGATGCCGCTGCGTTGCTTATGGATATCGTCATTGGAGTCGTTTGTAGTATCGCGGTGGCCTTGCTGTTTTCAGGTTACTATCGTAGGAACTTAACGCCGGCGACAAAGCCATCGGGTAGCGATGGTTGAGAGATATTGGGTTGCCGATCCTTTGAACCTCTCGAAAAGTCAACGATCACGGCGGTACCCGACCTGATGGTCGCGGCTACTACCTGCCGGCCCTCCGGGCCTGGAATCGTTCCTCATCCGCCGATTTGCACCAACTGGTTTAGGCTGCCGGAGCGAAAACCTTCCAGATCGAGCGTGATGAATTTGAAGCCCAACTGCCGCAAGGCGGTTGCCAGTTCGCGGCGCTGGTCCGCCTCGACCAGCCGGGGCAGTTCCCCCAGCGGCACTTCGATGCGCGCTAAATCTCCCTGGTGATAGCGCACGCGGCATTCCTTCAGGCCCAGGCCGCGGAGCAATTGCTCGGCCCCGTCGATCATCGCCAGGCGCTCGGGAGTGACCGCCTGGCCGTAGGCGATGCGGCTGGAAAGGCAGGGCGTTGCCGGCTTGTCCCAGACGGGCAAGCCCCAGGCAGCCGCCAACTCGCGAACCTCGGCCTTGGTGATGCCGCAATCGGCCAGCGGGCTGTGGATGCGATGGTTCGCGGCGGCTTGCATGCCGGGGCGATAATCGTTCAGATCGTCGGCATTCGCGCCGTTGACGACCGCCCGCACGCCCAGTTCTGGCAAGAGCTGGTCGAGCCGCGTGTATAGCTCCGTCTTGCAGTGGAAGCACCGATCCGGGGCATTGCGAGAGTAAGCGGGGCTGGCCAGCTCGTCGGTCTGCACCACCTGGTGCCGAATGCCGATCAGCCGGGCGAGTTCGGTGGCTTGTTCGAGTTCTCCGGCGGCGAGGCTGGCGCTGGCGCCGGTGACGGCTACGGCCCGCTCGCCCAGCGCCAGGGCAGCCGCCTTGGCGACGACGGCGCTATCGACCCCGCCCGAGAAGGCGACCGCGCAGCTTTCCAGCTTGGCGATCGCCGCCAGCAGGGCATTGCGCTTGTGTTCGAGATAGTCGTGTTTGAGAGCAGTGCGTTCGAAAGGTGCCATCCTTCTATCGTACCGAGGCGGGCAAGGGATCGAACAGGGATAACAAAAAGGACGACTTGTCAGGCTCGATTTCGTGTGCCAACTTGACGGCACGGGAGATCTCGGAAGGTTGCCAACGAAACCGCGGTTTCCCCGGCGTCGGCGTCGCAGGCAGAAAATTGAGATAGGGATTGAATATTCTCGTGCCGCTCGAAGTTCTTACGACCGACATCCGCGGCCAGCTTATCTTGCTGGGAACGGGCACCAGCGTCGGCGTTCCCTCGCTGGGCTGCGGGTGCGAGGTTTGCACCAGCGCCGATCCACGCGACAAGCGAACCCGCTGCGCCGCCCTGATTGGCCTGCCGCAAGGAAACCTGCTGATCGATACACCCCCCGATTTGCGGCAGCAACTGCTGCGCGAACGGGTCGGCATCGTCCATGCCGCGCTCTACACCCACGAGCACGCCGACCACTTGTTCGGTCTCGACGACCTGCGGCTCTTTCCGTTCTACCTGGGGGGGCCGGTCCCTTTGTACTGCGAGACGCGGGTCGAGCAGCGGATTCGCAAGTCGTACGACTACGCCTTCCGGGACGAGGCCCAAACGCATCAGGGGGCCGTTCCGCAGCTAGTCTTTCGCCCGATCGGCCTGGAACCGTTCGACGTGCTGGGCGGCCGGGTGACCCCGGTGCGGCTGCTGCACGGGCCGCGATTCACCGTGCTGGGTTTCCGCATCGGGAACGTCGCTTATTGCACCGATGTCAACCAGATTCCGCCCGACAGCATGGAGCTCTTGCGGGGGCTGGACGTGCTGGTGCTCGACGCCCTGCGAATTCGACCGCACGTCACGCATTTTTCGCTCGACGAGGCGATCGACGTGGCCCGCAAGCTCGCCCCGCGGCGGACGATCTTCACCCACATCTCGCACGATCTTGGCCACGAGCAAACCAACGCCCGCCTGCCGGCAGGCATAGAACTGGGCTACGACGGCCAGCGCGTGCCGCTGACGTAGAATCCGCGAGCTTGACCCACCCGACTACCGCTAGTTCTGGGCGACTTTGTCCTTGCCCAGCAGGCGGAGGTAATCGAGCGTGATGTTGAGCACCTCGTTGAAGTAGTAGTCGCGTTTGACGACGCCCGAATCGTTTCCGTTGGCCTGGTGCTCGAAGGTTTTCTCTTCTTCCTTGTCGGAGTCCAATTCGGCCCGCCGCGCCAGGAACTTCTCTTCGTTCAGCGGAACCTGCTTCTTCGCCTTCTGCTCGGTGTATCGCTCGATATCCTTGCGCAGTTCCTGAAAGTCTTTCGACTCTTCCATCCGCTGGGTGGCCTTCTCTTTCAGCGTGCCGACGATGTTCGGGTTGACCGAATCGAAGCGAGTAAAGGCCGCCGCGGGAACCTTGTCGAACGCCACCGGGTAGTCCAGGTCGGACTCGGCGATGTCCATGTGGTCGGTGATCGAGGGAAGCGTGATATCGGCCAGCACGCCGCGCTGCTGAGTGCTGTCGCCGCTGGGACGATAAAACTGCTGCACCGTCAGCTTGAGCGCGCCCAGATCGGGCGGATTGGCCACGCGGAACATCTGCGGCCCCAGATCGACCATCGTCTGCACGGTGCCCTTGCCGTGGGTGGCCGAATCGCCGATTACCAGGCCCCGCTTGTAATCTTGAATGGCCCCCGCAAGGATCTCGCTGGCGCTGGCGCTGAACTTGCTGGTCATCACGACGAGCGGCCCCTTCCAGAGGATGCCGCGATCGTTGTCGTCGTGCGGGTGGATCTGGCCATCGGGATCTTTCACCTGCAGCACGGGACCCGCTTCGATGAAGAAGCCGGTCAGGCTGATCGCTTCGGTCAGGCTGCCGCCGCCGTTGCGGCGCAGGTCGAGCATGACCACATCGACCCCTTTCTTGTTGAAGTCTTCCAGAATCCGGCGGACATCGCGGCTGCACGACTTGAAATCGCTCGAACCTTCGCGCGCCCCGCTCATATCCATGTAGAAGCTGGGCAGATCGATGACACCGATCTTGAACGGCGTGCCATCCCCCTTCTTGCCTTCTTCGATGATCTCGGCGCTCGCTTCGCTGTCTTTCAACTCGACCTTGGCCCGCGTGATCTTGATGATCCGCAGTTCGGGGCCGGTGGCCGCGATCAATCCCAGACGCACCACCGAACCGGCCCGGCCGCGAATCAGTTGGACCACGTCGTTGAGTTTCATTTCGGCCACATCGACCATTTCGCCTTCGACGCCCTGGCCGACGCTCACCACTCGGTCGCCCACTTTCAGCTCGCCCGCCTTTTCGGCCGCGCCCCCGGTAATCAGTTTGTCGATCACGGTGTAGCCGTCGTCCATCTTGAGCTGCGCGCCGATCCCCTCGAGCTGCAACGCCATGATGATGTTGAAGTTTTCGCTCGACGCCGGCGCCATGTAGGTGCTGTGCGGATCGAAACCGTTCGTCATCGCCGAAAGGTACATTTCGAGCAGTTCGTTGCTGTCGGTCTGGTGCATCCGCTTGGCGAAACTGTGATAGCGCCGCTTGAGCCGCTCGCGTGGGTCTTCGGTGCTGGTCGGTGCCTCGCCTTCCTTCTTTTCCGCGTTCTTCTCGGACTTCAAAAGCAAGATGTCGTACTTCAGCCGCTTGCGCCAGCGATCTTCCGCCTCGGCCGGGGTCTTCGGATACGACAATTTGTCCGGGTCGGTGACGAGCACTTCGTCCACGGTGAAGTCGAAGTCCTTTTTGAGCAGCTCATCGACCAGAGCCACCCGTTCGTCAACCCGCTTGAGCAGACGATTGAAAATCGTGTAGGCATAGCTGACATCCTTGGCCAGCAGCATGTCGTCCAGCTCGTTCTTCTTTTGGCTGAACTCGTCGATGTCGGACTGGTAGAAGTAAAGCTTCATGCCGTCGAGGCTTTTGACGAACAGTTCCAAGCCGCGGCGCGAGATTTCGTCGTCCAGGGGATGCTTCGACAGATGCTCGCGGCGCATCAGGCTGGTGACGATCTGCGTGACGGTTCGGTCTTGCGGGCCAGGGCCGGTCAACTCGGCAACCGGGCGGGCTTCGACCGCTTCGGTCACCTTCGGGCCGTTGGGCATCAGGCCCCCAGCAGCCGCCCACAGACTGGCCCCCAGTAGCGCCACGTAGAAGAGGTTGCGGGGCTGTAAGGCCGAAGCCGCGAGTGTGTTTAGACCGCGCATACATTCCCTTTGCTGTGCAATTCGCAACGCGAAAATTCGGCGTAAGCTCCCTACGCCCTTTACCTTACCGATCGTAAGCCCCCACAACGGCGGAAGCAAGCGACCGCCGGAATTCTATCCACCCCGGCTGGGCGCGACAACACGAATCGCCGCGCGGCAAAGCGCCTCATCGAAACGCTGGTGGATGGCGTGGGCCAGCCATTCGTCCGCCGGACAGCCGGTGCCCAGGGCACCGCCCAGCCCGCTGCTCAAATGAGCGGACAAGAGCCACTCTTGCTGCGGATGCGCCGCGGCCACGGTTCTTACGTCTGTCCGCAAAGTTTCCAACAACTCGCCGTGAAACAGCAGGTGCGGCTGCACGATCACCCGCCGATAGCCGGCCGCGGCAACTCGGGGCAGCATTGCTGTTACCGACGGTTGTGCCATCGCGATAAAGGCTACCTCGGTGGTGGCTGCCACACCGTCGGCCGAACGCAGGCTAGCAAACTCGTGCATTTCGGCGGTGGCCGACTCGTCGCGGCTGCCGCGGCCAACAAGTAGAAGGCAGGTTTCGCTCGCCGCGACCGTGTCGCCGGCGGCGTTGCCGCAATCGTGTAACGCTTGGGTAACCCGCCAGCGCGACAGTTCGAGAATATCGGCCTGGCACCCCAGATGTTCGGCCTGCAATATCGGCAGGTCGCCGCGGCCAAGCCCTTGGGCCGCCTCCGCCACGGCTGCCGGGATGTCCTGCTTGGCGTGTCCGGCGGCAAATAGCAGCAGCGGCAGCACGACAATCCGGCTGGCCCCCTGCTCGACCAACCGAGCCAGCCCCGCGGCGATCGTGGGCTCTGCCAGCTCTAAAAACGCCGGCTCGACGCGCACGGGTGCCAGCCGCGGGCTAGTCAGGCCGGCGAGCGTTAGAAACTCCTGCTGCCCCGCCGGGCTGCGCGTGCCGTGTCCGACCAGCAGCAGCCCCGTGGTGGCAGGTCGATTGGGCATAAGGGCTGCGCGAAAGGGGCACACGGGATAGGGAATTCGCACCGGCTCCATTATATTGGGCGCTGGCATATTGAGCGCTGGGCACCAGCCGCGGATAGCCGCGAACTTGTTTTCTGTCGGCGAGCGAGCGTGTTTTCGTACCTTCTGATGACGGTCGGTGCCCGGCCCGGGTCGCAGCACCTCCTCGACGAGCAGCGGCAGACGCAAATCGGCCGGGGACTGGAGTGCGACATCGTTCTCAGCGATCCCCTGTCGTCGCGCGTGCATGCCATCGTGAACTGCGAAGGTGGCGATTGGTGGGTTCGCGACGCCGGCAGCCGGAACGGCACCTTCGTCGAAGGGCAAAAGGTGGACGAGGCGCGGCTGCTGGCCGGCACGATGCTGAGGGTGGGGTCGAGCGAGTTCGAATTCCGCCAAGGGGCAAAGCACCCCGGCGACTCGGCCCTGGCCGAGTATACGCAAACGATCGTCCGCGACCGCGACATGCAGAGCAGCGACACGGGGCACTTCGTGCTCGAAGCGTTGCGCGACAGCGAACGGGCCCACGATTTTCTGACGCTGCATCAACTGGCGCTGCGCCTGCTCGGCTGTGCCGACCCCGACGAAGTGGTCGGCACGTCGCTCGAACTGTTGCGCGAGCGGACGCGGGCCTCGGTCGTCGGCTTTTTGTGGGTCTCGGACGACGGGCAACTCAAACCCAAGCTGGTCGTACCGGAAGAGTCGGCCGGCAAGGTGCGGCTGAGCGAGCACCTGACACAGATGGTCGCCCGCGAGCGCCGCGCCATCTGGATCGACAACCAACAGGCGGCGGGCGATACCGGCAGCCTTGCGCACTATGCCGACGCGATCTGCGTGCCCCTGGTGCGCGACGACAAGACCCTGGGGGCGATCCATCTGTATCTCGAGGAGGGGCGCTTTCGCACGGGCGATTTCGAGATTTCCATTTCGCTGGCCAACATTTTGACGATGGCCCTGGTGCGGGCCCGCCGCGAGGCGGTGCTCCAGGTCGAGCATCGCCGGCTGGCCGACAAGACGGCCGTCTTCGACGAACTGGTGGGCAACAGCAAGCCGATGCAGGATTTGAAATCGAAAATCACCCGCATTGCCCGGGCGACCGGCTGCGTGCTGGTGCGGGGCGAAAGCGGCGTGGGGAAAGAACTGGTCGCCCGGGCCGTGCATCGCGCCAGCGCCCGGAGCGACCGGCCAATGCTTTCGGTCAATTGCGCGGCGATTCCCCGCGACCTGATGGAGAGCCAACTCTTCGGCCACAAGCGCGGTTCGTTCACCGGGGCCGACAACGACCATGCCGGGTTGTTCCAGCAGGCGCACACGGGAACCTTGTTTTTGGACGAAGTGGGCGAGATGACGCTCGACGGCCAGGCCAAGCTGCTGCGGATTCTGGAGGGGCATCCGTTTTTGCCGGTCGGTGCGACCAAGGAAGTGACGGCGGATGTCCGAGTGATCGCCGCCACCAACCGCGACCTCCGCGAGTTCGTCCGCGAGCAGCGCTTTCGCGAGGATCTGTACTACCGCCTGAGCGTTTTCGAGCTGTACGTCGTCCCCCTGCGCGAGCGGGAAAGCGACCTGGAACTGCTGACGAACCACTTTCTCGACCACTTTAAGCGGCAGCACGGCCGGCCCAACCTGTCGCTCTCGCCCGATGCCCGCGACAAGCTGCTGGGTTACGCCTGGCCGGGGAATGTGCGACAACTAAGAAACGTGATCGACAGCGCCGTGGTCCTGTGCGAGGGATCGATCATCCTGGCCGACGATCTGGGCCTGCGGGACGCTTCGAGCGGCGAGCAGCTCGAGTCTTTGCGGATCGACTTTTGGGAGCGAAAGCTGATTCACGAAGCCCTGCAACGAACCGGCGACAGCGTGCCCGAGGCGGCCCGCCTGTTGGGCCTCAGCCGGGCCACGCTGTATCGTAAGATTGATGAATACGGGATTGAGCGGAAGTAAAGCGGAGTGCGGAGTGCGGAACTCGGAATGTGGAAGTTAGTAACGACAAGAACACGGATTGGTAAAGTCGCCCACGAATGTCACCGCTGACCACGCTCGCGTCACAAGCCGAAGTCCATCCGCCGCACCGGCGTGCGCCGCTCGACTTGCCTCCGTTCCGCCCGCATCCGCTGTTTCGCGGCGGCCACGCGCAAACCGTCGCCGGCTGCTATCTTCCCTGGCGGCGAATTGCGTATCGAGCCGTCCAGCACCTCGTTCCGCTGCCGGACGAAGACAAGATCGTGCTGCACGACGACTGTCCAGAGGACTGGAAAGCGGGCGATCCGGTCGTCCTGATGGTTCACGGCCTGGGAGGCTGCCACCAGTCGGGCTACATGCAGCGCGGCATGATCAAGCTGACCCACCTGGGAATTCGGGTCTTTCGGATGGATCTGCGGGGCTGCGGCGCGGGGTTTTCGCACGCCCGGCACACGATTCATGCCGGCCGGAGCGAGGACGCCGCGGCAGCGCTGGCCTATGTGATTGGCCTCTGCCCCCAATCGCCCGTACACATGGCGGCGTATTCGATGGGGGCCAACATCGCGCTCAAAATGGCGGGCGAGTTCGGCGACCAACCGCCCCCCGAGTTGGCCAGCTTGATGGCGGTCGCCCCGCCGATCGACCTGGTTGCCTGTTCGCAAAGCATTCAGCTCGGTTGGAACCGGCTCTACGATCAATCGTTCGTCGTGGGCCTCTTGAGGCACTTGCGGCGGCGGGCCGCCCAGGTGCCCAACGCCATCACCCGCCAGTTCAACCCGCGACCGCGACGGCTGATCGATTTCGACAACCAGTTCACCGCGCCGCTGGCCGGCTTCGCCACCGCGCTGGCCTATTATGAAGGAGCCAGCTCGGCGCCTCTGCTCCGGCGAATTGCCGTTCCCACGCTGATCGTCGCTGCGGCGAGCGATCCGATCGTGCCGATCGAGCCCTTCGAGCGGGCAACGTATTCCGACACGACCGAGCTCGTCGTCACTCCTTGCGGCGGGCATCTCGGATTCGTCGGGCAAAGCGGCGACGATCCCGATCGCCGCTGGATCGATTGGCGGCTGATCGAATGGGTGACGTCGCACGCGCCGCAGCGAGCGCCGGCACCCTTCCACGCGAGGCCGACGGCCCACGCAGTACCAGCAGCCTCAGCGTTTACCGAATCCACATCAAGCCGATGATCGGGCCGTGATAGGCGAGCTCGCCGCTGTCGTCCAGGCGGGCAGTGTTGGTGCCGAACAGATCGGCATTGGCAAGCGTGTTGTCCGGCGCGAGCGCCAGGCCGTTCACGAAGATCGCCTGATAGCCGATGCGAAAGGTCCACTGCGGCGTCATTTGCCAATTGGCGACGAGCGACAAGTCGCCGACCCAGGCGGTGCGATCGCGCTCGACGAAGCCGCCCGTTTCCACCCCATTTTGGATGAAGCTCGTCGCTACCGACGTTTGGTTGTTGTAGATGCCCCCCTTGAGATCGAAGTCGATCCACCAGCGGGTGGATAGCAGGGTCGCCCCTTGAATGCCGATCTGCACGCCGTACAGATCGTTCTCGGTATTGACCTGCGAATCGTTGAGCGTCGCCGGCACGGGCACGTCGCCGAGAAAATTGAACTGCTCGTGGATCCGCAGGTAGCGCGCGCCGACCAGGTACGACACGTCGAACGGGCCTGGCGGCATCTCGGCCCAGTAGCGAATGTTTGCCTCGGCGCTTTGAAAAGACGACTGGAACGACATCGAAACGCTCGACGCGCCGTCGAGGCCGGCAATCGGCGGATCGGCAAAGTCGGACAAAAACGTGGACAAGTCTGCGTCGTCATTGGTCAGCAGCACCGTGTCTTGCCAGTCGTAGTTGCCGAGGTACGTCCCTTCGATGCGGTAGCAGCCGAAGACGCGGCGACCGACGGTGAACTTGCCTCCCGCGTCGAACTCGGGGCGCAACTCGCCGGTGTCGAGCAGCGTCTCGCCGGTCGCTCCCAGCCGGGCGATGTCGAAATCGTTCTGATAGTCGATCGTGAGCGGGGCGAAGTCGGCCGACGCGTACCACGTATCAGACCGATGGGCGACAAAATCGACCTCGCAGGCGACCGAGTTGGGCTCGTACGCGCAATCGACCGGCCCATAGTTAGGAAAGACTTCGTAGCCCCAGGCCAGCGGGTCCGGCCGGCAGTCCGAGAACCGGGCCCAGTTGGGAAAGTCGAAATAGGGCTGTGCAACCGGCCGTCCGGCCAACTGCCCCCAAGCCGTTGCGGGCGCTAGCGACATCGCTGCCAATAGCGCCAGCACCCCCAGCCGACGAACGACGTTCCGGTGACGTGAGTCGATGGTCTGCATGAGCGGCCTATCCCCCGTAAAAATCGTTCCTTCCGCTACGCGCGGAAAGAGGCTTACAGCTAGATTCGACGGCCCGCACCGGCAGCATCACTACGACGCATGCGGGCGGCAGAACGGGAACAGCCCGCAAGGTTTGCGCAGCTTCTCAGGATGAGCGGGGGCGGAGCTGGGGGTTCGGCAGACGGGCGGTGCTTTAGGGAACGCCCTCTGTGGCGTTCCGCGAGGGGCTCGTTTAACCCGCAGCCGGAGGCGCAGGAGGACTGTACGACGACGCTCCCGCTGGGGACGACGCGCTTCCGCCCGCGGGCATTTCAGCGGAGAACTTGGCGGGCGCAATAGCCGGGACCAAACGTGGCGCTGTAGCGAGGGACCAAACCTGGTCCCGGAGAGGCCGTGCCGTGGCCAGGACCAATGTCGCCCAGGACGCGAAGGGGCAGAGCAACTTCGCTTGCGACTTCGGGAGTAAGCCACGGATGGAACACCGATGAAACACGGATGGGAGTGTTTCCGAATCCGTGTCCGTCCGTGTTTCGTCCGTGGCTAGTTCTTGCTTCCTGCAAACTCGCGCCGGCCGAAGCGACGAACATAAGGAAAGCCGATCCGAACCAGCCAAATCTGGGCCTCGGGCACTCTGACCCGTAACCCATCGACCGCCGCCAATTCGGCGGTCTCGATTTGGAACTCGCTTGTCTCGATGTCGATGGCAACGAACTTCCCCTGGTCCTCCTTGGTGAGCCGCGGTTTGACGTCGCGCTCGTAGATCGCGTCGCCGCGCTGGGCAATTTCCTCCTTGCTGTAGCGTCGCTCGACCGGTGTCATGGGGGATTCTCCTAGCTCGGGGCCTCTGCTGCCAGCCAATTGAGCTTGCCTGAGGCGACATTGGTTTCCAACTGGCGGTCCCGCTCCGGGGCGTCGAACTCGGCGAACCACGCGCGGAACGCCGCCCGCTCGTCGGCCGTCAGTTGCCGTACGGCATTTTCGATTTTCTGCACGCTGCTCATTCTGGAAGAATACCTCGGCCGGCGAGCAGGGGCAACTTCGCCGTGCGACTTCGGGAGTAATACCAATCCCATCTTGAAATAGCGCGTTGCTAGCAGTGCAAATGCGATTGCCCAACCAGGACTTACGAAACTGCTAGCTGCGTCAATTCAAAATGGAATGCGTATAAGCCACGGATGGAACACCGATGAAACACGGATGGGAGTGTTTTCGAATCCGTGCCCGTCCGCGTTTCATCCGTAGCTACCCTTATGCCTTGGACATCGGCGCTGCTTGATCGACTGGGGTGGCTGTGGTTCGCGCAGCGAACCACGGCTGCGCCGCGCGATACGTTTCCGTGGATGTGCTTCACGCGGCTCATGTCAATTTCTCTGACATTGAGCGAGCCGAGGAAACCGGCCTAGCACCCACCAGGTTACTCAACTAGTTCGGCCGCGGCGGCGGGCGTCGCGGGCAAGGCGTCGAGGGATGGCGAGCGGCGGGCGGGAACCGGGTTGGCCGCCTGGCGAGACTTGCTCTGACGCTTGCGCAGGAGCGGCACGACCCACAAATAGAGACCGGTCAGCGTGAGCACGATGATGACGCCGCTAGTCACGTCAACCGTCAGCTTGCCGGCCGTGCCGAAAATCTGACCCGTATGCAGGTCGTCCACGATTTTGGCCCAGTTGTAGGCCGTCGCGCCGCCGGCCTTAAGGTTGGCGCCGTATTTGTGGGTGGCTTCGGCGGTTTGGGCATCGATGCGAATCTCGTCGCCATCGCCGCGGGCGACCTTGTAGTGCAACCAGCCGCGCTCGTCCTTAAGCTCGATCTTTTCGAGCGGCACATCGCCATAATGGTCGCGGGAGATGGCCAGGGCCCGATCGAAGCTTACGGGGAGCGTCCGGAGGTCGGTCGACGACATCAACAAACCGTGCGGCTCTTTTTTGGCTTCGCCGTGAAAAAACAGGTCTTTGTGATTTAGCAAGATGCCCGTGACGGCGACCACGAGAATGAATAGCGAGAGGATCGCGCCGCCCCAGCCGTGCCACTTGCGAAACTGAACGAGAAGCCAGTTTTTATTTGCGCTGGATTTCGGGACGGGTTTGGACATGGTGTGGGGCTTTCTAAAAGGCGATCCTTAAGGCGGAAACAAAACGCCAGGGTCAGTCGGTGTTAACCTCGCCGTTGGCGCGGGTGAGCAGCGAGACGAATGGAATCGGTGCCGTCGTGGCGCTTAGGTAGCGGACCGAACCGTCCCCCATGCCGACGTTGGTGCCGCCGGGATGAAAGGCATACACGGCTTGGTTGTTGCAGCAGTTGATGACGCAGCTGCCGATGCCCGTGCAGCCACCGGGGACGTAAAACTTCGGGTCAAACCCAGTGGCATGGCTGGCCCAACCGGTTTTGGTGTTCGTGCCCCCGGTGCGCTTGCCGGCAGTCCAGATGTCGGGCTTGCCGGAGCACTCGATGAACATGATGCTGTTCGAAAGGCCGTCGAGCGTGTCGCGCAGAAAGTTCGCCGTCTTGACCTTTTTGGTCAGCATGGCTTTGTCGTCGCCGATTTGCAGGCCGAAGGTATTGCGGATGTACGTTTTTTCGTTGCCTCCGACGCCGCTGGGAGCGATGTAGTCGCTGGCTGCGGCGGTGAAGGTGACGCTGCCTTCAGTGCCGGTGAAGAGCCGCAGATAGTTTGGCGTCGAGGGGCAGACTTGCACGCTGAGTTTGGTCTGTACGACGGCACTGTTGCCCGGATCGTACCAGTTGATCGACCAATCGTATTTGTCGTAGAGCGCGGTCTGTTCGATGAAGGGGAGAATCTGCACGCCCGGCCCGACTTTGTTCGCATTGGCGTCGTTCAGTCGATCTCCGTAGGGAAGATGGCCGTGAGCACTCTCGAAGTTGTGCATGCCGAGGGCCAGTTGCTTGAGATTGTTGGCACATTGCGAGCGGCGGGCGGCCTCGCGGGCAGCTTGAACTGCCGGCAAGAGGAGCGCCACGAGGACGCCGATAATCGCTATGACGACCAACAATTCGACGAGTGTGAAACCGCGGGGGCGGGTGATTCGAGGCATGGGTTTTCAGTCTCTCGTTTGGTTCGGGTTGTTAATCCTGCAAGGCAAAGGTGGCCGCGGCTGCGCCGGCCGTCCCAGCTTCGAATTCGAGGGGGGAGGTGTCCGGGCTGGCATACTTCGCGGGCAATTGGTTTGGGCCGTCACCGGCGTCGCTCGCATAAGGGTGCCAAACGACGGTTACCTTGTAGCGTCCCGGCAGCATGCCATCGCCGGGAACCTTGGTGCTCGCGGCGAACGCACCGGCGCTATCGGTGACTCCCACGGGTAGCCAATTGGGGCCTGTGAATTTCGGATGAAAGACGAGCTGCGCCTGGGATACCGGTTTGCCGTTGTAGGTGACCTTGCCGTGGACGGGATGCAAGGCTGGGCCAGTATCGGCACAACTGGAAAAGCTGATTGCGAGTGCGAGCAACAGCAACGTAAGAAGTGGAATTCGATTGACCATAAGGACTGGCCATAATGATAATGAGAACCGGTTTCAATAACGTCGATATGCTAATCGGCCGGAGGAGGATGGTCAAGTCCCTAGCGTCACGGGAGGAAGCGCCTGGCCAGTGGCCGGAAATCGTGGGTTCAAAGCCCCAGACAAGTTCAGGGTCGGTCGGTACGTAACGCATACCGAAAACTGCAATAAATGCCGACGAGTGGCCTGGGGTCGAACGAAGTTCAATCCCGACTGCCGGGACTTTGCTTTGCTCGACCTCAGCTACCCCGCCAGGGCGAGCCTAGAGCGGTTCCGCAAGGTCATCCGTTGCATGCGATTGGCATTCATCGCTGATAGCGAAAGTGGTGGGCGTCATCCTGCGGATAGCTTCTTCACCTTCTGCCACTCACCACGCGTTACGCCGCAGACGATCAGGTCTTCGTAGCGGCCGAACTTGCGGCGATGGCGACGCAAGAGGCCCTCCTGGATCATCCCCAGCTTGGTCAGCACGCGGCCGCTGGCTGGGTTGCGGGCCATGTAGTTGGCGTAGATCCGTTCCAGGTCGAGCTTGTCGAACCCGTAGCCGACCACCGCCCGGGCCGCCTCGGTGCAGTAGCCGTTGTTCCAATACGGCTTGCCCACCCAGTAGCCCATCTCGGCGTGGTTGTCCACCGGGTTGAGCGTTAGCCGGATCGTTCCCAGAAACAGGCCATCGACCAGGGCGACTCCCCAGTTGATCATTTCGGCCCGCTGATAAAGCTCGGGCAGCGTGCCGATCCACTGCTCGGCCATGCCGGCCGGATAGGGATGCGGGATGAGCCGGGTGGTCGAGGCGATGTCTTTCTCTCCCGCCAGTTGCTCGACCCGCGGCGCATCGCCGAGCGCCAGCGGCCGCAAGATCAGCCGGCCGGTCGTCAGGGTTGGCTGCTCGGGGGCGAGCTTTTTGGTGAGGGGTGCGCTGTAATTCACGGCAGGCGATTCACGGCAGCGGTTCAGTGCGGGCGGTCACTCGAAATACTACTCGGCCGAGACAACTTCCAATTCCAACCGGCCGAAAACCGCCAGCACGGCGAGCAGATCGCTAAAGCCGGTCGAACCCGCCAGGCTCGAATCGGCCAGCTTCAGACGGTCGGCGCCAACGCCCCCCAGGCCGAGCGTTCCGTCGAGCGGCACCCAGCGATCGCCGATCCAAACCTCGTTCCACATGTGGTAGGCAAAGCCTTGTTGCGGCGGGTAATAGACCAGGCCAAAGGCGACGCGAGCCGGAATTTTGCGAGCCCGGCAGAGGGCGGCGAGCAATACGGAGTGTTCGGTGCAGTCCCCTTCGAGCGACCGGGCCACCTCGCCGGCCGTGGCAAAAGCTTGCGAGAAGTTCTTTTGCTCAATCGACTGCGAGACATACCGTTCCAGGCTTTGGGCCGTTTGCCAGGCATCGCCGCCGGCAGGCGCGGCCTTGGCCGCCATCTCAATCACCAGCGGGTCTTCGCTTTGCACGAGGTTGTTCGCCGCCAAGTCCTCGGCCGTCGGCGGCGTCGGCGGCAAGTCGGGCGACGGCGGCACGTCGGGGCGAATTGCCAGCACGGTGATCCGGGCGGTTTGCTCGTCCACGGCGGCGACCCGCTGCGACAGCGACTCGGCAAAAGTCCCGTCGATCTGGCCGCTCTTTACCTTGGCCAGATAGACGACGCGGCGGGTCGTCAGCGGCTCGGTCGTCAGCGGGTTGGGCATTTTTCCGGTCAGCTTGACGATCGACGAGACCATCAGGTCGAAGCCCCCTCCTTCGACCTTCCGCAGGGCGTCCTGCTTGGTCGTCCGAAACGCCTCCTGCCCCAGGGCCGGAACCAGCGACTTGAGCGTTTCTCCCTGCTCGTTGACCCAGAGCACCGTATCGAGCTTTTGCACAATCAGGTCGATCACGCTGTCGATCCGCAAGAGCTTCGCCTCGCCGCCAGGGAGCTTGACCGTTTCGTACTCGGTGGCGGATAGCGTGGTGTCGGAGGGCATGTTCAGAATCGGGTTCAGGCCCCGCACCGTGCGCTGCTCGCCGGGCTGCATCGGCTGGCGCTTGAGCGACTGCTCGGCGGCGAAATAGCCCCCCCAGTCGGCCTGCCAGGGAATCGTTTGCGACTCGCTGCTGCCGAGCGTGCTGGTTTCGACGATTAGCTTGTCCCCCTCGACCCGGCCGCTGGCGACGAGCTCGCCCGGGCCGGTCGTCATCCGCGACGAAAACCGAACCAGCCCGCCCTCGGGCGTTTCCCAACTGGCCAGCGTCATCGACTGCGAGACCGATTGTCCGGCCCGCGCCAGCGTGGTCAGCGACTTGTTTTCGGTGTGAATCAGTGTTTGGCCCGCTTCTTCCACCTCGGCGATCGTCGTATGGCCGTAGCCGACGCGGCTGCGCTGAATGAAATAAACGTCCCAGGTTTCGCTTGAATCCTCGGCTGGTGCGGCTGCCGGCTGCACCGCGGGCTGCGCGATCGGCGGCGGCGCGATCCCCGGCCCCTTGGGCTTCGTAACTACGAACGGGGTCGGCGACGCTAGATCGCATCCCGATCCCGCCAACAGTGTTCCTGCCAGCATGGCCAGCGCCAGCAACAGCCGCGCCGCGCGGGCGCTGGGCCAGGGGCGCGGGCAGGCCAGGATGGGCCGGCAGAGAACTCGATTCATTGCCATTCTCACGGACGAGGAAGCGCGAAAGAGCGCGCGGGCCGGCACCAAGTATATCAGATCGCGCACCGGGGCCGACGGCTTGGCCCGTTGCGGCGTGCGCGACCGCAAAGTTTCGCCAGCAGTCGCCCGCGGCACGATAGCGGAAGTTTCGCCGCTAAACTGCTCGGCCCAAGCTGGCGACCCGCAGCCTGGGGGTTAGAGTTGTCCGCCGCGCTGCGCGCCGGGAAGGCCAGACTCCTGACCTCCGATCTCTACCCCCTGACCTCTGCCCCCTGACCCCTCCTCCTCTTCCGTTTATGCCGACTTTAACGCCCCGCCGACCGCCAGCCGCCATGGTGCGGATTGCCACGCTCTGCCCCCGCCATTTCGTGACCTAGGTTTGCTCAGATTTCTGGTTTCGACCCGCTACCACTATTCGCCGCCCCGGCATCAGACCCGAGGTTTCACGATGGGTTTCCTGAAAAAGTTTTTTCGAGGCTCGTACCACGAGGGGGGGCAAGCTGCGCCGACCGACAGCAGCTTCGAGCAGCTCTCCGAAGAGCAGCTCGAGGCCCACCTGGGGGTCCAACGCTACGGTCGCTTCACCCTGACCGACGCCATTCGCCCGTCGTACGACCTGAAGGTGGTGCCCAAGCAAGGCTATCGCCACGACTTCTACCGCGACGAAGAGACCAAGACCAAAGTTCCCGTGCTTATGGCCTCGGCCAGCCGCGAGATCCTGTTCGACATCTTCATGGAATTGATCGAGCCGCTAGGGTGCGAGGTGGATGTGGTGCTCGAAACGAGCCACAACCGCGAAGGGGCCGGCCACACCGACCTCTACCGCGAGCACATCGACTTGCCGGTCTTCAAAAGCATGCTCTGGGATTTTGAAGAGCTGCTGATGAACGACGGCTGCACCGGCATGGCGGTCCTGAACCCGCAGATTCCGCAGGAAGTGCAGTTCGACGAACACAAGTTGCTGATCGTCTATGGCAATCCGCTGCGGGCCTACGAAGACGTCTTCGCCCGCTTCGGCGTGCGTCGCGACGACAAAATGAAGTTCGTCACCGAAGCCGAGCACGTCCACAGCTCGAGCGACAAGTTCTACGAGCAGTTCGACGAGCTGAAGGTTCGGCTGGGGATGGACTGCGGGTATTAGAAGGGCGGGGCTGGGGCTCGGGAGGGCGAGGCTCCCGCCAAGCCATTAGCCGGGACCAAACCTGGTCCCGGAGCACAGAAATCGGGGCTCGGGGTTTGGGACTGGCGAGGCTCCCGCCGAGCCGAATTGTTCCGCGCCAGTCAGCCGAATACAATTCGGATATGACGATCGAACAGCTACGCAAGATGCATCAGGCGAAGCCGTTCCAGGCCTTCGACATCCACCTCGCCGACGGCCGCGCGGTTCCCGTCGAGCATCCCGAAATGCTCGCCATTTCGCCTCCCGGCCGCACGATCGGCGTGGGCCTGGCCGACGGCACCATCGAGATCGTCGATCTCTTGCTGGTCACCAGTCTCAAGCCGCGAGCGAATGGCTCTTCGCGGCGGGGACGGAAACACAACTAGCAGGGCCGCTTTAGCGGCGTTTCTAACGCAATCGATCGCTATCCAGGTCTAGATCGAGCGGCCCTACTCGCTGGCCGGCGGCGTTTTCATCTTTTGCAGAATGACCATGATCTGCCCCTGTTTGGTCTTAAAGTCGGTCGGGGTTCCAGTCCCCTTGGGCAGCGTGTAGATCAGCTTGACGTAGTCGTCTTTCTTCTGAATCAGCCCCTTGGCCGAGACGCCCTGGCTCTCTTTCCCGGTGCTGACCATCGTGATCGCCGCCGGGTGTTGTTTGGCGTCGATCTCGTACGACGCGGCATAGACCTCGTTCTTGTCTTTGTCGGAGGCCACGATCTTGTCGGCCGTGAAGACGACGATCACCCCGTCGATCTTTTCCTGCGGCGTTTCGACCCCCTCCTTCTCGGAAGAGACGATCTTGTAGTGGCCTGCCAGCGAGGCCGCATCGATCCCCACGGCAATGTTTGCCGCTGCAGCCGGCTTGACCGCCGGTTCGGCGAATGCTCGCGCGGCCATCAACGTGACGGCCGCTAGCGCGAAAGATGTCAACGCGGTCTTCATAACGCCCCCCTGTTCCAGCAAGCGATGGTGGTTTGAACCAACCTACCCACTACTGCAACCGGCGCGCCAGAATGCTAAGCCGCGGGACGAATTGCCCCCTTGGGCGTCCGCAAGTTGAACAGCCCGAAGATATCGGCTTGCGACAAGCCCAGACTGGCCGGGGCGGCGGTCTGCCCCAGCACCAGGTCGAAGATCTCACGCTTGTGCTCCAACACCTGGTTGATCCGCTCTTCGATCGTCCCCAACGCCAGCATGCGGGTAACCGTTACGGGGCCGGCAACGCCGATCCGATGGGCCCGATTGATCGCCTGGTCCTCGACCGCCGGGTTCCACCAGCGATCGAACAGGAAGACGTACTCGCAAAACTGCAAGTTGAGCCCGACGCTGCCGGCGCCATAGCTCATCAAGATCACATGCTTCGACTTGTCCTCTTGGAACTGCTTGAGCACGCCGTCGCGCTGTTTCGACGGAATCTGGCCGTGATATTCCAGCGGCCCGAAACGAACCAGCTTGTTGCGGATTACGTCAAGCGTTTTGACCCATTGGCTGAAGACGATCGCCTTTTTGCCGCTGGCGGCGACTTCTTCCAGATCGGCTTCCAGCCGTTCGAGCTTCGAGCTCGCTCCACTGGCCGGATCGAAGTTGCAGATTTGCTTGAGCCGCAGCACCAGCTCGAAGACGTGCTGGATCGTGATTTCGTCCCCCAGGTTGTTGAGCTGCATCACCCCTTCGTTTTCGGCAATTTCGTAGGTGGCGCGCTGCTCGGGCGACAGGTCGAGCTCGGCATCGCGAAACAGCTTCGGCGGCATATCCTTCAGCACCATGTCTTTCGTGCGGCGAAGGATGTATTCGCGGACCAGTTCGGCCAGCCTTTTCGCGCCCAGGCCAGGGCGCAGGTAACCGGGCGAGAGAAACTCGAAGATTCCCACGAGGTCGTCGGGCGTGTTCTCGATCGGCGTGCCGGTCAGGGCCCAGTTCCGCGTGCGGCGGATCGAGCGGACGATCTCGTTGGTGGTGCTGGCGGTATTTTTGATCCGCTGCGCCTCGTCGAGCATCACCAGGTCGAAGTGCAGCCCCGCGTCGAGCACGTCGCGGTCGCGCATCAAGAGCTCGTAGTTGGCGATCTTGACCGGGGCCTCTTCCTGCGTCCATTGCCAGCGGCGTTTGGCCGCGTCCCCTTCGATGATCGTCAGCGGAATCTCCGGAGCCCACAGGTTGAACTCGCGCCGCCAGTTCGTCACCAGTGGCTTGGGGCAGATCAACAGCACGCTCCGCAACTCGCCCGCCCGCAGCAGCATGCGAATCGCCGTGATCGCCTGCATCGTCTTGCCCAGCCCCATCTCGTCGGCCAGCACCGCCGCGTACCGCGGGTACAAGAACGCGATCCCTTGGTACTGGTACGGAAAAGGCTCGAACGGAAAGTGCAATGCGTCGGACTGGATCAGCGTTTCGAGCGGCGGCTGCAAAACGTAGTACAGCCGGTCTTCGAGCTTGATCACATCGCCCGGCGGCTTGATGCGGGTCGCCGATCGCTGGGCGGTCACGGGAGCCGGCGGACGCGGCGCTGTCTTTGACGCCGAGGTGCCCGACGGGACCAGCGGCGCGAGATACGTCGGCGCTTCGGGAAAGGTGAAGCTGATGACCTTCGGCGACGGACGGGGGATTTTCAGCGCGATCGCTTTGGGCGGCTCGGCTGTCAAGGCTTGCGATCGCGTCGCGATCTCCGTCCGCCGGGCAATTTCCGCCCCGAAATCGATCTCTAGGGGCTCGACAGCGAACGATAAATCGATGGAATGCGAGTTGCCTGCCATGCTTGTACTCTGCCTATCGAGTTTTCCGCTCGCACCTGAAAGAGAGTCCGAAGCCACTGATGAAACACAGCCCCTGGTTAGCCGGAACCAAATCCGCCCGGACAGAGAGCCGGGGCGTTCGCGGGTGGAACGAGGAGTTTTTGAACAGAAGCTAACGAAGGGAACAAAGGAGGAAGAGGAGGAGAAAAGCGGGTCGGCAAATCTTCCCCTTCGTTTCCTTTGTTGCCTTCTGTTCAAATGGTTGTTACCTGCCCATCCAGTTCGAGCGGGGCCGAGGAAACTCGATCGCCGCGGTGCCGTCCTCCTTTGCGGCCTTCGCGCACTTCGCGACTTTGCGTTAATCAGAATCAAGTTCGCCTTGCAATTTCGGCCAGTCTTGTTTGTCGGTGGCAGCCTGGGTTCCTTGCGTTGGTACTTGTGTGCCAGTCGTCTTAGGCCGCGCGGGCCGATTTCTGCGCTTCTTCCAGCGCCTCGCGAATGCGGGCAAACGGTTCCAGCAGGTCGAGATGGTCGGCCTGCGCGGGCCACTGCTCGCGAATCGTCCGCTCGTCCGTCGCATAAGGAGCGGGGAGACACACTTCGCATTTGCCCAGCAGCAGCCGGTGTAGCCCTTTCGAACCTGATGCTGGCTGCTCGTCGTCGGCCAAGACGAGGGCCAGGGGAATTTGCGTCTGGTCGCGGGCTGCTAGCACGGGCTCGCTATCGGTGCAGACCAGGACCGGCGTCAGCTTCGACTTCAGCAGCAAAGTTTGCCCAATCTGCTCACCGTACAGGTAAGGACGCAGCGTTGATCCGTAAAGAATTTCCTGAGCACGCGTCGGCTTGACCGGAGCGGTGCAGTGAAATTCCAAGGGCCGACCGGCGGCGTTGAGCAGCAGGTAGCCACCCAGGAGGCCCAGATCGGCGTCTTCGACGACCGTGAGGAAACCGAGGGTGGCAAGCGACTTGGCGGAACTGGTCATGCGGGCGAGCGTCTAGGTGGCGTGGGTAGGCTAACGCAGGGTTGCGAAGGCGCTGCGGAACAAGCGACTGACAGCGACAACTATCGAACCACGTACGGAATGGTCTTTAGGGGCAATGCCGATGCTGACGGCGGCGCGGCTTCCTGCCAGGACTGCCCGACCCGCAAGGTTTGCCAACTGCTCGACAGTCCGCGCGGGGTGTGTATATTGAATGTTCCCCCCACAGGAGCTCAAAATGTCCGCCGATTCGCGCCCTTTTTCGACGATGTTCAGCATCGATGTCACGGCTGATACCCGCATCCAGCAGGCCGGAACCAAGATCGACGCCAACGAGCTGATTTGCGTGCTCCTGCGGCAACTGGTCGAAGGGCAGCAGCGCGAGATCAAGCTGCTCGAAGAGATCGGCCATCACGTCTCGCATCACTACAAGCAGCGGCAAACCGAGATCGCCAACTGGAAAGAACACAACCCCGACCTGGCCCGGAGTTGCCGCATCGCGGCCGAAGCGCTGGTCAAGGTGCAAAACCAGTTCATCCACAACCTGACCGAGGAAGTCGCCGATAGCGGCGATACGTTCGGCGACAGCGACTTCATGCTCAGCGAATTCGTCGATCGCTTCGGGCCTCGGCTGGCGCACTTGAACGGGCTGCTGTCGGTCATGTCGCAGTTGAGCGCGGCCAACCAGCCGTCGGCCAAAGTGGCCGAGTAGGGCCATGCAAGTCGAACTGGTGCGGACGACGACGGGTGACCGCTTGCGCTTGGACGGCGCGCTCTTTGCCGCCGCCGCGCCAAGTAAGCGAGCCGCCAACGGCCCCTCGGCGGCGATCTTATTGCACGGCGTGGCGGGCAACTTCTATACGTCGAGCACCTTCGACGCCGTCGCTCCGAGGCTGCAATCCCTGGGCCTGGCAGTCCTGAGCGTCAACACGCGCGGGCACGACAGCGTCTATGGGGCCAGCCTCGGCACGCTCCGGCGGCGGTTCGGTGCGGCCTACGAAACGGTTGCCGACTGCCGGCACGATGTGGCCGCCTGGATCAATTTTCTGGCCAGCCGCGGGCACGAGAGAGTGGTGCTGATTGGGCACAGCCTGGGGGCGATCAAAGCGGTCTATGCCCAGGCGCACGAGCAGTTCCCGCAGGTCGCCGCGGTCGTCGCCGTCAGCCCGCCGCGGCTCAGTTACGCGGCATTTATCAACTCCGGCGAGAGCAGCCTCTTTTGGGAGTCGCTGCACACGGCCCAGCGGATGGTCGCCGACGGGAATGGGGACGAGCTCTTTACCAGCCGGTTTCCGTTTCCGCTGTTAATCACCGCCGCTGGCTACTTGGACAAATACGGGCCGGCCGAGCGGTACAATCTGTTGAAGTTCGCCGCCGAGTTGCGCTGCCCGGCCTTGTTTACCTACGGCAGCAAAGAGCTGGCCACGGGTGGCATCGCCTTCGCCGGCCTGCCCGAGCTGCTGCAGGAACTGCCCCACGGGGCAAGACGCCAGGTCACGCTGATCGACGGGGCCGATCACATCTACACAAGCTGCGGCGACCTGCTCGCGGGCGCAATTGCCGGCTGGCTCTCGGCACTGGGCAAATAGACTATTTTTACTGCGTTTACATCGCTCCGTGCGAAGACGAAAAAAGTCCCAAGCCGTTCTAGCCTTGGGACTTACAAAGGGTGGCTGAGGGGACTTGAACCCCCGACCCTCAGATCCACAATCTGATGCTCTAACCAACTGAGCTACAGCCACCATCACAACGCCCCTGAATGTAATCGCCCCCGTTTTGCGGGTCAATTGGCGTGGTACTCTCCAACCAGACGAGACGCCAACGGTACCGCCCAGGTTCACCCGCTATTTTCGCGTACCCCGCGCGAAGCGAATCCAACCCTTCATCCCGACCCTCTCCGCTTGGGAGGGAGAGGATTGGAACAGGCCCTTAAACTTGCTCGGCCATTTCACGCGCGTGATAGCTCGACCGGACCAACGGCCCGCTGGCCACCTGCGCAAAGCCCATCGCCTTGGCCAACCGGCCGTACATCGCGAACTCGTCGGGTGGAATATAACGGACGACCGGCAGGTAGTGGTCGGCCGCGGTGGCGCTGGGCATCAGGTATTGCCCCAGCGTCAGAAAGTCGCAGCCCGCCGCCAACAGATCGGCCAACACGTCGAACACCTCTTCCTGCGTCTCGCCGAGTCCCAGCATCAAGCCGCTCTTGGTTTTGATGGCCGGGTTCAGTTCTTTCACGCGCCGCAAGAGAGCCAGCGTCCAGCGGTAGTCGCTGCGCGGGCCGCGCACCCGGCGATACAGCCGCGGCACGGTCTCGGTATTGTGATTGAAGACGTCGGGGGCGGCTGCGACGACCCGGTCGAGCGCCGATCGCTGGGTGACAAAGTCGGGCGTGAGCACTTCCACGGCGGCGCCGGTTCGCTCGCGGACGGCCAGCACGGTGCGATAAAAGTGCTCGGCGCCGGCGTCTGGCAGGTCGTCGCGCGTGACCGACGTGATGACCACATGCGCGAGGCACAGGCGGGCGGCCGCTTCGGCAACGCGGGCCGGTTCGTCGTCTTCGAGCGCCTCGGGCCGGCCGCGCGAGACGGCGCAGAATCCGCAAGGCCGCGTGCAGACGTTCCCCAAAATCATGAAGGTCGCGGTTTTCTGCGAGTAGCACTCCATTCGATTCGGGCACTTGGCATTGTCGCAGACCGTTTCCAGCCGCAATTCTTCCAACAGGCCAGCCGTGAAATTGTTGGCGTTCCCTTTGGGAACGTCGCGCTTGAGCCACGCGGGGAGGCGGCGCGCCACGGCGGGTTCTAGGGTCGATTCCTCAAGGGTGGCTGTGGTCGGGATTTTCCCGGCGTCGAGGTTGCCGGACTCGGTGATCGCCCGACCGCGGCGGCTATCCAAATTGACAAGCGGCAGTTCAAGCAGCGGTTTCACGCAGATCGCTCGCAGGTAGGTCCGCCAGCAGCGGATGGCCCGAGTGCAGGTGATGGCGATTGCAGCCCAGGGCTGCTGCCAGGCGCGCGACCAGGGCGGCCCGCACGGCTGCCATTTTAACCGGAACCTGCCGCTCGGACAGGACCGACGAGAGCTTTCGACCGGGGGCGACTTCGATCCGGCCGTAGTCGCGCAGGTCGGGGTGGACGCCCAAAAACGCCCCGTGGCTGGTCACGCCGTGCCTCACCCCCACGCCGACCGCCGCCAGCACCCCGCCGCGACCGTGCAGGCTGTAGCCTCCGTCTGGCGTTTGGGCCTGGAGTCCCAGATCGGACAGTGCCCCGTGCAAAGCCAGGCTCAGGCGGCGAAGGTAATCGCCGACGGTCCAGCGGTGCCAGACGAGCGGCACGACCGGGTACAGAGCCAATTGGCCAGGGCCGTGCAAAATGGCCCCGCCGCCGCGACCGACATAGCGGATCGCCAGCCGGCGCTGGGCCAGGTCGGCCCCGGTCAGGCGCACGTTGGCCCGCGATCCAGCCCGGCCAATGGTGATCAGCGGCGGATGCTCGCACAAGAGCACGGCGATGCGGCCGTCGCCTCGCGAGAGAGCGTCGTAGGCGAGGCGCCTTTGCAGCGAGAGGCAGTCCTCGTAATCGACGCAACCCAACAGGTGAAAATGGGCCGCGAACTCGCGGGCGATCGGCTTCTTCTTGAAGGTCGCGCGAGTCATGGCCGGCCGGAATGCGGGAGAATGGATCGAAGGCGTTGGTCCCGAAAAGGGGGCCGGACTGTACCAACCTCCGACCGGCCGGGGAAGAGCGACGCTTTGGTAGGAGGGTGCCGTGGGTGTATCTTGCACTTGCGCGAGGCGGTGAAGTGTGTTCACAAAAGGGGGGGTAAGCCCAGAATGTCTCGTTTTCTCTCCCATTTTCCTGCCATACAATACGTTGGTCAACAACATGAGCAACGTGCAGATTGACGATCACGGAGATATCGACGCGAGCGAGGACGTGCGGCAGAGCCTGCCGGCGGAAGCAGCGGAACGAGTGCTTCGAAGTTCGAAGTAGACAGGGTGGGAATCTCCCACGCCGTTCCCGGTCTTCAGGCTGGAGTGGAACCCTCCGGACTACGGCCCGGTCGTGATTGTCGAAGCGCCGCCGGGAAACTGATAGCCGAAGCCGATCGGGAAGGCCCGATACACGCCGCGGCTGAAGACCATTTCGAGCGCGTCGTCCACGCGCTGCAGCGGCGTTTTGGGGACGACCACGATGTCGGTGTCGCGGAGCCAGATTTCGTCGGCGGGCGACGGGCGTTCGCCGTACAGCGCGCCGCGCACGTCGAGCTTGGTGGCCAGCAGCCGCCAATCCTCGGCCCGGCGAAACACCACGATCTGCCGCAGGTTGCCGCCGTTGTTCCAGCCGCCGGCCAGCGCGATCGACTGGATGGCGGTGGTCGGCCCTTGCAGGTCGAAGCGGCCCGGGTTGCGCACCTCGCCGACGACGAAGATGTAGCGCGGGGCGCGCTGGGCCAGGATCGGCGTCACCTCCAGGCCATCGACCACCTCGCGATAGCGGGCATCGACCTCGCGTTTCATTTCGTCGAGCGACAAGCCCTGGGCCGGCACCGTGCCCAGCGCGGGGAGCGAGATCGTCCCCTCGGGGGTCACGCGGACCAGCTTTCCCTGGCCGCCGGAGAAGAACCGGCTATCGACGGCGGCCCGCAGATCCTCGAGCTTCGTTTGCGTTTTGATGCGGGTGACGTTGATGTCGGTCACCTTGTAGAACTTTTTGTATTGCTCGTTCAGATCCTGGCGGACTTCTTCGGCCGTGCGGCGGACGACGCGGGCCTGGCCGAGCAGGAGCACGTCGACCGTGCCATCGGGCTGCACGGTGACGTCGCGATTGAGCGTCGGGTCGATCAGCGACTCGATCCGGATGATGTCGCCCACTTCCAGTTGATAGGGGCGGCTCAACTCTTCGCGGGTCAGCCGATAAATGAATTCGATTTCGTCATCGACGCGGAGGTGATACTCGGGCACATGCGGACCGCGGGCCGGGCCGACGTACTCGCCTTGGGCGAAGGCCTGCCAGGGGATCGGACCCCAGGCGTTCCAGCGCGGCTCGCCGCAGCCATCTCCGGCGCGGCAATCGACGCCGTGGATCGGCCGCTCGCAGGCATCCACGCAAAGCAACGGCCCAGATCCAAGCGTGGGTTCCGCAGCCGTGCCGACGCGCGTCAACCCGAGCAAGGCACACAACATGACGCAGGCAATCGCGAGTCGCATTGGACCGTTACCTTTGTTGAGTGGTCGCGGACGGTCGGGCTGCGGCAGACCGGGCGGCGGTCGGTTGC
>JBBDYF010000097.1:0-2017 GCA_040901775.1 Pirellulaceae bacterium
GGGCCGCGCCTTGCGCAGCAGGGCGACCACCGGCTCGGTTCGCTCGGCCACTTCAGCCGCGTTCATGTTTGGCAGGCAATCGATCACGTACATCGCGGCGTCGATCTCGGCTAGCAGCTCGTTCACGGCGGGCTCCATCTTGCCGTTACCCGAAAAGCCGAGGTTGACGACCGGCCGGTCGAGCCGTCGCCCCAGAATGGCGGTATGCACCATGCCCGGCCGCGAGGCGCACGCTCCGTGCGTAATGCTGGTTCCATAAAATACGATCGGTTTGTCGTGGCCAGCCGCTCGGGGCAGCGGCGCGATCTTTGCCGACTTGGCAATGCCCACCTCAACGCTGCTTGCCCCGTTGTACAGCGGTAGATAGAGAAGCCAGTCTCGGCTGGTCGCGTCGAGTCCGCCGACCAGGGGCGCGCTGTTGGTCTGAGCGGCCGGCCGGCCGCACGCGACCCACCGCCAGCCTCGATCGGTGTGGACGTACAGATCGACGCCGCTCACGCCGGTCGCCGGCATGTGCGGCATGGCCAGGTTCGCCTTGGTGAGCGTCCAGCGGCAATGAACCTCTGGCGAATCTGTCGTAAATCGGACGCACAGCCCGGCCGAATCGCGCGACAGGTTCCACACCGCGTCGCGAACCTTCCCCTCAGCCTTCGCCGGCAGCCGATCGAACGGGGCCTGCACGTCGTCCCAGGCTTGCCCTTCGATGCCAAGCTCTCGAATGTCGTACCAAACGACCCCCGCCTCTTCCTTGCCACGCTTGGGATCGAGCGGCTCGGCGCCTTGCGCGACGACGCCAACCAGCAGACCAACCAGCAACGGGCCGACGCGAAAGATCGCTTGCATGAACGGGCTCCTTTGGCCCGCCAGGATGATCGACCAGCCTGGACAATGCAAGGCGACCGCGAAGCAAATCCACCGGCACTCCAAAGCGGGAAAGCCGCCGTCAACCTGGCCCGCGCCGAAGGCCCCGCCGAAAACGGCGGGAGAGTTGAGGGGTGTGCCAGTGCCGACTCCTCGGCGATGGTTGACCTGTGCTCGGGCGCTGCCAACCTTGGCTTGTGACGAACGGTTGCTCCATGCGCTCACCATGCGTGGCAGGCGCTACGCAAAATGGCAAGTTGGAACGCGCCCAGGTACGGTAGCGTCGTGGCGCTCGAACCGACACTGGCGGCACGCCAAGTGCCACACTATGCAATTCTCAACCAGGTGCCCCAACGAGGCAAGCTCGACAATCTGTGCCCCAACGGGGCAACCTATGTCAGCCCAGGGCCAGCGCAGCGCCGCCCTGGGTTACGGGTTCCCCAAGCGATTCTCGGATGCTAATGCGCATCCAATCAAGTCCTAGCCGCGCCAGCGGCGCTGGCCTTTCAGCCCCCGGCCGGCTAGCCGGGGGAAAGCGATGCGCATCCTTTTGGGACGCGGCTGGAATTGCCTGCCGCGCCAATTCCCCACACCTGACGGTGTGGGCTGACAAGTTGCGCCGCTTCGCGGCTGAATCGCTCGGTGTGAACCTCAGGGGGCTGACGCGCCCCGCTCGCCCGTGATGCCACGGGGAGCGCGACCACTGGTCGCGGCTATGCAGGCTTACGGGTGGGCGTGATGCGGTTCGGCGGGATCGGTCTGGGCTGCTGGCTCGAAAGGGAGGCCCCAGAACGAGCCGGTCAACGTGTCGCTAGCCACCTCGTTGAGCAGGTTCACTTCCACCCGCTCCTGCTGGTCCAGACGCTCGGTTCCGTCGGCCTGGCCGAAGGGCTCGTACACGCCGGCCTGGCTCAGCCGCATCCGCTCGGCGCCGATGCCGTGCGATTCCAAATACGTCATCGCCGCGAGGCAGCGGGCATACGAGAGCTGCCAGGCATCCTTGTAGGGACTCCCCTCCGGCAACGGGCGTCGCGAGGCATGCCCCCGGATTTCCAGCTTTTGCGGCTTGCCCAGGATCGACGGCAGCAGTTCGTCGAGCCGGGCCAGGGCCTGGGCATCGAGTTCGATCGAATGCGGCGCGAAGTAGATGATGGTA
>JBBDYF010000097.1:2027-23907 GCA_040901775.1 Pirellulaceae bacterium
GTACCGGTGGTCGTTTGGTTGCCATCGCCCAGCGTCAACAAGGTCGGCCGCCGCGAACGGCGCGCCCGCTTGTCTTTGATCTCCTTCTGTTTGGGCAACTGGACGCGGCTCAAGCGGCCGGGCTTGGGTTTGTTGGCGGTCGCCCCCTCTTGCGGCTCGTAGAACGAGTACGGATCTTCAAAGCTCTGGGCGATGGCCTCTTTCACGTCCTGGTTCTGGCTGGTCAGCCACATGACCATAAAAAACGCCATCATCGCGGTGACGAAGTCCGCATAGGCGACCTTCCACGCGCCCCCACCTTTACCAGCCATGGTTGTCCTAACTTTAGAGGTCAGAGGTCAGAGGTCAGAGGTCATTAGGCCTTAGTCATTAGGGTTTAGGCATTCCGACTACGCTGCGGTATCGAGCGCTTTGAGCATTTCTTCGACTTGCTGCTGGCCGGGACGAACATCGCTGGCCAGGCCGCGGCGCGCCATTTCGATCGCCACCTTGGGGGGCGTCTGGTCGGCGAATCCCTGCACGATGTTCGTCAGCGTGCGGAAGTAAGCCGACTCGGCCGCGTCCATGAATTCCATCTTCACGACCAACGGGGCGAAGAACCCGTAGGAGAGCAGAATACCCAGGAACGTACCGACCAGGGCGGCGCCGACCTTGTGGCCGATCTCTTCGACCGGGCCGTCGATCGCGCCCATCGTAATCACAATGCCCAAAACGGCCGCCACGATGCCGAAGCCGGGCAAGGCGTCGGCCGTTTTCGAGAGCACGCTGATCGGGCCGTGATGCTCCTCTTCCAGGGCTCGTAGCTCGGCGTTCATCAGCGTCGGCAACTGCTCGGCCGTGACGGAACCGTCCATCAGCGGTCCTAGCGCGCCGCAGATGAACTGAATCACATGGTGGTTTTTGGCGACCGTCGGGTACTTGTTGAAAATGGTGCTGTGATGCGGATCGTTGAGGTGCGATTCGAGGGCCAACATGCCGTCGCGGCGGGCCAGGCGGGCCAACTCGTACATGGCCGAAAACATTTCCTCATACGCCTTTTTGGTGAACGGCGAGCCTTTGAAGGCTTGCAGCACCCCTTTCACCATGTCGATCAACACCTTCTTGGGCGACATGACCACCAGGGCGCCCAGCGACGCGCCGCCGATCGTCACGATTTCGGACATATGGATCAGCGCGCCGATGTGCCCGCCGGCCATGGTAAAGCCACCCAGCACGCAACCGATGACCAGCAAGAATCCTACGACGACGAGCATTGCTCCTCCTCGAACGACAACGGGGCAGCGACAACGGGGCAGAGGGCGGCGCAGCAGTTCCGCGGCGCGAAGTGCCCTAGGAATCTACGTTGCAATCGGCCGGCGTGCCGCGCTGGCGTCGTCTGGCGCCTGTACTGTCTGGCGGGTTGCGATGGCAGGGGTTATAGGGCCTTTGGGGCCGGTGCTAGCAGCGGCCCGCTTTCCGGCTTGACCCGGTTTGCCGCGTCTATTTATACTCCCCGCCCGCACGACGGCCGGCGCACGCTCGCTGCCGGCCCTGACCCATTTCCCGCCCATGGACGAGGGATTCTTGCAATGGCCACGAATGGAATCGATACTTTGCCGCCTGTCCGGCCTGCCCGCCGTTGGACCACGATCGTAACCGCCTGTGCTTCGCTGGCCGCCGTTTTGGCGGTCTGCCTCTTCATCCGCAACCTGGGGTCGCCGCAAGCGAGCGCTCAGTCGCCGGCGGGTGCTCGCCCGACGCCCGCCGCGCAGCGGGGCGCGGCCCCGCGCACCGCGCCGGTGCGCACGGCCACCGGGGCCGCTCCGCGAGCAGCGGTTCCGGCTGGGGCCGCGGCGGCAACCGGTTCGGCCACGGCCACCCCACGGACGGCTGCCGCGACCATGCAGGTGATGGCGGTCGTCAACGGCGAGCAGATCACGCGCGCCGACCTGGGCCGCGAGTGCATTCATCGCTACGGCGAGGAAGTGCTCGAAAGCCTGGTGAATCGGCACTTGATCGTCTCAGCCTGTCAACGGCACGGAGTTCAGATCACCGAACAGGATGTGACCGACGAAGTCGAGCGGATCGCCGCCCGCTTCGGGCTGGCCCGCGATCGCTGGCTGACGATGTTGCAGGAAGAGCGTGGCTTTAGCGAAGCGCAATACAAACGCGAGGTTGTCTGGCCGATGCTGGCCCTGCGGGGACTGGCTGCCGGCCAGATCGAAGTCACTCAGGACGAATTGAAACGGGCCTTCGACTCGGAATTCGGATCGCGCGTCAAGGCCCGCCTGATTGCCGTGGAGAGCCTTGCCTTGGCCCACAAGGCGCGAGCCGAAGCGGCCGCCAACCCGGCCGCGTTCGGCGAAATCTCGAAGAAGTACAGCAAAGAGCCCGCCGTCGCCGCCGCCTACGGCGTGATCCCGCCGATCCGCCGCGGACTAGGAGACGAGAACCTCGAACAGGCTGCCTTCAACCTGAAGGTGGGCGAGATTTCGCAGCCGGTGCAGGTTGCCAACATGCACTACATCCTAAAGTGCGAGGAACAGATCCCCGCCCAGTACATTTCGTCCCAGCAGGTGGCCGAGCAAGAGAAGCGACTGGCCGAACGAATTCGCGAAGCCAAAATGCGCGTAGCCGCCGCCCAGATGATGGAGCAGGTGCAAAAATCGGCCCAGGTGGTGAACGTTTATAACGACCCCGACCAAGCCAAGGCGCAACCCGGCGTGGCCGCCACCGTCAATGGCCAGCCGATCGGCCTGGCGCAACTGGCCGACGAATGCATCACTCGGCACGGCGTCGAGGTGCTCGACGGCGAAATCAACCGGAAACTCCTGCAGCAGGAATTGAAGAAGAAACAGCAGACGATCGACAAGAACGACATCGACGCCGAAGTCGCCCGTGCCGCGGATGCCTACGGCGTCATTGGACCGGACGGCAAGCCCGACGTCGATCGCTGGCTGAAGACGATCACCGAAGAGGAAGGGGCCACGGTCGATCTGTACGTCCGCGACGCCGTGTGGCCTTCGGTGGCGCTGAAGAAACTGGTCAGCGGCCAGGTCGAAGTGACGCCGGAGGATTTGCAAAAGGGTTATGAATCGAACTATGGCGAGCGCGTCAATGTGCTCGCCGTGGTGCTGGGCGACCAGCGCCAGGCCCAAAAGGTTTGGGAAATGGCTCGCAACAATCCGACCGACGCGTTCTTTGCCGAACTGGCCCAGCAATACTCGATCGAGCCCGCCTCGCGGTCGAACGGAGGCAAGGTGCCGCCGATCCGCCAGCACGGCGGATCGCCGCAGATCGAAACGGAAGCGTTCAAACTCAAGCGGGGCGAACTGTCGGGACTGATCGCGATCGAGAAGCAGTTCATCATCTTGCGCTGCCTGGGGCGCACCCAGCCGGTGAAGGTTGATTTTGCCGCGGTGAAAAAAGAGCTGGTCAAAGACATCGAGGAGAAAATGCTCCGCGTGCTGATGACCCGTGAGTTCGATCGCCTGCACGAGATGGCTCAGATCGACAACTTCCTGGCTGGCACCACGCAGAGCGGCCGGCCGGCTCGGCCCGCCACGGCAATCTCGCCGGCAAAATCGGCCATCCGGCCCGTGCCGGGCGCTCCGGCGACCGCCACGCGAGCGGCTCCCAAGGCGCGCTAGTGCCGCATCTCGGAAACGGGGCTTCCTGAAAACGGAAGAGTCGTCTCTTTCGAGTGTGTCGTGCAGTGGGCGACAATCATTTTGCCGGGGTTCCCAACATCTACATCTCGAACCGGAAGGTCCGGCAGAGGCTCCGCCACAGGCGGGCGCCGAGCGGCTCGTAGCCGGCGTGGATCTTGGCGTGCCCCGTTCCGCCGAGCAGAATGCGGCTGCTGGCATCGTCGAGCGGGACGCTCGCTTGATAGACCACGCCGATCGGCTGCTCCAGGCCGTCGGCTGAGGTGCGCGTCGCCAGGTTGCCGCCGCCGCGCGTGCTGAGGCGGGCCGACACGGCTTTCAGCTCCTCGGTCGCAATGTGGTCGATCTCGCCCTCCAGCCGCTGGCCGGGAAGCTGAGCGAGGAACAGTTCGACGCGCTGCCCCGCGGCGACGAAGTCGATCTCTTCCTGCGGGACCGCCAGAATCGCCTCGAACTGGCCGGGCTGGGCGATGCGTCCGATCAGCGTGCTCGCTTCGAGGTGCGCCCCGACGTTGCAGGCGTCGAGCGGCCGGCCCGACCAGGCGGCCAGATGCGTTCGCGGTCCCTGTTCTGCGGGACGAGTGGGCGGGGGCGTCAACAGACCGGCAATCGGCGCCCGGATCGTCAACTTGGCCAGCTCTTCGCGCCGCCGCGCCAGTTGAATCTCGATCGCGGCCAGCGACTGCTCGGCATGGGCCAGTTCCAACAAGGCATCGTCGTCGGTATGCGCCCGCTGGCGAATGCTATCGACGCGTGCCGCCAATTGGTCGCGCTGCCCGGCCAGCCGCTGCTCGGCCAGGCGGGCGTCGATGTCGTCGAGCTCGACCAAGGTCTGGCCCGCCTCGACGAATCCCGCCGCCAGATGCACGAGCTTAACCTGCCCCGGCACATCGACATAGACGCTGGTCGCGCCCCGCGTCTGCACCTCCAGGCTGCATGCGATGTAGTGCGGCAGCGGAATCGACAGCCCGCCCACCACCGCCGCCGCAATGATCGCCAGTGCGACCGCCGCCCGAGTCTTGTTCATTTGCTGCGCCCTTGCCGGCTGGAGGAGAAAGCGGGCCAGTCGCACCAGCGGCACGACCACCAGGCTGACGATCATCATCACTCCCAGCAGTTGGCCGACGATGGCCAGGCCGTACGGCTGGAGCACGCGATACAAAAACCAGAAAATCGAAAACGAAACGAGCCAGCCGTAAATGCTCGAAGCGACGGCGTACAGGGCGAACAGCCACCGCCCGCGCACGGGGAGGAACGGATCGCGGCTTTCGCCCAGGCCGAGGATCCACGAGCCGAGCTTCCGCTGGATGACCGCGGTCGCCTTTTGCCGCAGGTTGGGAATTTCGAGCAGGTCGGACAAGATGTAGTAGCCGTCGAACCGCATCAGCGGATTGCCGTTGAACAGTAACGTGCTGACCGACGAGACGAACATCACGTTCAGGCACAGATGGTTGACGAGGCCGGGCTGGCTGAACCACCAGACGAAGGTGCAGATCGCCGCCAGGATCAACTCGACGTACATGCCCGCCGCGCCGATCGCCGCCCGCCGCCACTTGCTGGGAATCATCCAAGCGTCGGTGACGTTGCAGTACAGGCAGGGCGTGCCGACGAGCAGCATGACGCCCATTTCGTGACATTCGCCGCCGAACCGTTTGCAGGCCAGTCCGTGACCGAATTCGTGCAACACCTTGGTGACGGCCAGCGTCACCGCCAGCAGCAGCCAGTTCCGCACGGCGAAAAACGCTTGAAACCCGGGCAAGCGGGCCCGAAAGACATCGAACTCGGCTGCCAGCAATGCCAAGGCGGAGAGGACGAGCGCCGCCGCGCAGAGCGCCGCGGGCACACTGAATAACCACCCGCAACCGGCCAGCCAAGTGAGCAGGCGATCGGGATCGACGCCGCGAAAGCGGATCGCCAGCAGATTGCCGAGCGTGCCGAGCCAGGCCTTTCGCGCGCGCTCGTGGTGGCGGGCGAGCAACTGATCGCCCTGGCCCGCGGCATCGGCGATCACCAGGTGACTGCGATGCAAGTTGGCGAGCAAGGTTTGCAGCTCGGTCGCATTGATCCGCTGCGGGGCAAATCGCTGCTCGAAACGTTCGCGGACCTCTTCGCTGCTGGCAATGCCATCGAGCGATTCGAGGATTGCAAACTCCTCCTGCTCGAAGCGAAAGTATTTGAGGGTCAGAGGATCTTTAATCAGCCAGTAGTCGCGCCCTTGCCAGGTCTGCCGCTGGACGACCAGATCGGGGCGCATCCGCAGCGCCAGCGGCCGGCGAGAACTGGAAATAAGCGACGAAGGGTGCATCAGTGGTCAGTAGGCAGTAGGCAGTAGGCAGTAGTTATTGACCTCTGACCTCTGACCTCTGACCTCTGACCTCTCTCCTCTATCTTGTTTGCTCGTGCGGCAGGACCGACATCGTGGCCGACATGCCGGGCCGCAGGATGGGGTGGCCGTTTTCGCTCCGGTTCTCGACCTCGGCCCGCACGCGATACTTGTTCCCCGCCTGCACCAGCGGGCTGATAAAGACGACTTGGCCGCTGAACCGCGCGAGCCGGTTGCCGGTCATCGGCACTTCGACGGCGACCGGCCGGCCGGCGATCTCGTCGGGGCTGAAATCGTTGCCGCTCAAAAATCCTTCCACCCGCAAGCGGTCGATGCGAACGACTTGCAGCACGGGCTCGCCGGCGCTGACCCATTCGCCCCGTTCGTGAAAGATGGTCACAACAACACCGTCGATGGGCGCGACGATCTGCCGCCGGGTGAGGGCGTCGGCGGCGGCCTGCACCGCCGCCTGGCTGACATCGGCGCTCAGCTTGGCGACCCGCATCTCCAGCTTGCTGCGGTCGATTTGCAGTTCGTCGCGATGCTTGGCGAGCCGCAGCTTCTGAATCTCTTGCTGGGTCACTCCGCCGGGGCTTTTGGCGTCGATCGCCAGGGCCCGTTGCAGATCGGACGCGGCGACCGCCAGGGCCGCCTCGGCATAGCGAACTTCAATATCGTCCTGAGCCTTGGTCAGGGCGGCATCCCGTTCCAGTTCAGCCGCCACCTTATCGAGTTGCGGCTGCCGGTCGTCGATCTGGGCCAGCAACTGCCCGGCGGTGACGAACTGCCCCTCGACCACGTTGACGGCGGTCAGGGCCCCCGCCTCGCGGGCCGGCACCTGGATGTCTTCGATCAGCGAAACGAGGCACATTTTGAGCTGCGGATGTCTGTCGGCGTCGAGCGGCGCGGGTGCCGATTTCCGCGCCGAGGGGGTTGCAACCGGGGTAAACGGCGGCGCGGCAGCCAGGTTCCATACCCCCAGCACCAGGCAGCCGACAAAGCCGCCGGCCGAGATTCCCGCGATCAGCCACGTTCGCCCGCGCGGCTTGCGGATCGATCGACGAGCAGACGTTTGGATTGGCATCATGCGAGACGATTGCGAGTGGAGGGCGTTGGGACGGGCGATTCTTGCCGGCGCTAGGGCAACCAGAACAAGACCTTCGTTTGGACGGTTTCGATCAGGTCGCAGAACCAGGCAGAGCCCAGGCTGGTCCGGCCGCAGTACAGCTTGGCGGTGACGGTCGTCTGGTCGTGCAGCGGCGGGAGTTGCTCTTTGTCGATCGCCACCCGGACCAGCACCGTGTTCCCCTCGTCGCCGCGCACTTCGGCTCCCTTTTCGATCTCGGCGACCCGGCCGTGGAACTGCGAACCGGGATGGCTCGACAGAGTGAACACCACGTCGAGCGGTGGGCGGTCGCCCGCTAGTGCGTCGAGCGTTTGAGCCGCCTGCACATGCTTCAGTCGCCGTTCGGGCACATACAATTCCAGTTCCCACGGGCCGGCGGGGTTGGCCAGCGTCATTAACGATTGGCCGCGGATCACGGGCCGCCCTTGCAGCAGGTCGTGTACTTTCCAGGTGACGACCTGGCCCGCCTCGGGCGCCACGACGGTCAGTTGCTGCTGCTTTTCGTGAAACAGGGCCAATTCGCGCTCGATGTTCTGGGCCTCCTGCCGAAGCTGGGCCAGTTCGCCGGAGAGGCGGCTTTCGTCGGCGGGCGACAGCCGTGCCCCGGTTGCACTCGAATTGTCGAGCAGCGCCCGCTGGTGCGAGGCAAGCTGTTCCTGGTTGGTCGTTTGCCGGCCGATCAAGGTGGCCAGTTCCAACTCCAGGTTCGTGTTCGAGAGTTGGACCAGCACCGCCCCCGCAGCGACCGTCTCGGCATGACGCACCGGAACGCTTCGCACCACGCCGTCGATCTGGGCGAACACCTCGCGCCGTAGCGCCGGCTGCAGCTTGCCGCGGGCGGCGATTTCAAAATCGGTTTGAACGGTGGCCAGGGCCAGCGCACCGCCGACGATGGCCGCGGCCAAGAGCATGGTCTTGGGCAACGCGCGGCCGCGCAGCATCCAAGTCGCCTTGCCCAACGCGCGCCAGACCGGCAGCAAAAACAGGCTGCTGTGGTCGATCGCATTCGCCAGGGCCGACGCACCATGCTGAGCAACCAACCCGCTGCGCATGCGCAAGGATTCGGTTTCGCGAGCGTCGCGCAGTTGCTCGACGATGATCGCCCCAATCGGCTTGCCGGAGCGCGTCGCGGCGCTGCCTGCCTCGGTGTCGCCGAACAGTCCCGGCACCAGCGGCAGCACCGCCACCAGGCGGGCGTGCGACAAGTCCAAGTACTGCTGCAACGGCTGTTCGATCTGCGGGGCGAGCGCGTCTCCCCCTCCCGCGTACCAGAACGGTTCGCCCGTTTGCAGCACCGCCGTGGCCAGATCCCCCAACCGCTTCACTTCGTTGGCGCGGCGGTCGATCGTGTCGAGCCCGCTCACCGCCTCGACCCGGCAGCGGCGGCCGTACGCCAGGGCCAACGACACCCGGTCGCACTCGATCAGCCGGCGGCCTTCGTTCACGACGGCAAAACTGGTGGCCCGCACGTCGAGCGATTGGTGGGCCGCCTGGACGAACTGTTCGAGTTGCCGCCACAGCGTCTGCGTTTGGGACAGTTGCCGCAGCCGGCTGTTCTTCAAATAGTCACACGCCAGGTCGCACATCTGGACCAGGAACCGTAGGTAGCCGCGCTGCGTTGTCGGCCCGCCACCGGCCCGCTGAAAGATTTCGACGACCGCTTGCGGCTGGTTCTCGATGACCAGCGGCGCGAGCACGAGCAGCAGGTCGCTGGGATTCGCCGCCTCGCCCGGCGTGGCGGGGCCCGCTTGCGGCGGGACGAGAATCGCCTGATTTCCGACGAGTGTCTTCTTGAGCAATTGCCCGTGCTGGGTGCGGCGATCGGGCGGCGAATCGAGGCCGCTCTCGGCCAGTTTGATCTGATAGGCACTGCGCAGCTTGCCGCTTTCGCCGATCGCCCAGACCGCCCCGCCGACCGCCCCCATCGCCGAAACAACGCGGGGAAGAAAGGCGGCGTAGAAATCGTCGGGAGGCATCTCCGACTGGGCAAGCTGGGAAATCTCCTGCACGAGAGCGCGAATCTCGTGCTTCATCTCCGCGACGAGCGACGGGTCGGGCTGGCCGTTGGCCGGCCCCAGGCTTTCGGCCGCGACAGCGCGCACGGCAAAATCGCTCAACGGATCGAGACGGGTGGCCGTGCTCATCGGCATCCTTGCCTGGCGAGTGACTCGCAGCGCGCGCGGCTGCGGCGCATCACCAACTATGTCGGCCGCGATAAACTCGGTTCTGTTGCCGCAATCGGCATAAACGTCAAAGTTTGCCGGGCACTGCTAGCTTGCTCGCCGGCGAGCGTGTTTTTGCCGCTGCCGCCAATCGATGATCCCCGCGATTAACCCCGTGGCGACGACCGCCGCCGCCCACCACGCTTCGTGGGCGCGATTCTTATAGGCGTAATCGACCGAGGCATAAACCATCGCGGCGCTCGACAAAATGAACAACACCGGCGTCAACGGAAACAGGGGGACGCGGTAGGTCGTCTGCCCCGTCTGGCCGCGCCGGCGCAGCAGGATCAGGCCGATCCCCACCAGCATCAAAAAGCCAAAGAAAAAGGGCGTCGTAAAGATGACCAGCCGTTCGAACCCGCCGGGAAACAGTCCCAGCGCCACGATCAGCCCGAGGCTCGCCGCGGCTTGAATCAGTAGTGCGCGGAGCGGAATCCCTTTGGCCTCGTTCCAGGCGCCGAGCCAGCGAAAACCCGGATGCTGCGTCCCCAGGGCGTAATAGACGCGGGCCCCGGTGAAAATGGTGCCGTTGATCGAACCGAGGCAGGAGACGATCACCAGCAGGCTGATCGCGGCGGAGCCCGCCGAGCCGATTCGCCGTCCGACGAGTTCGGCCGCCACCGCTTCCGAGCCCGCCAGCCCGCGGAAGCCAAGTCCCCACACGAACGCCAGCGTGACCGACAGGTAGATCGCCCCGACCGCCAGAATGCCCAGTAGCAAAGCCCGCGAAATGTTCCGCCGCGGGTCGCGCACCTCGGCCGCGACGAACGACATGTCGGCCCAGCCGCCGTAGGCAAACATCACGAGAATCAGCGACAGCCAGAGGGTCATTGACGGCCCGTCCGGCAGTGGCTCGGCGCTGTGGCCGCGATCGAGCGACAGCGCGGCAACCACCACCGCCAGCAGGCCCAGCACCTTGGCGGCGGTCAGCACGTTTTGCGTTCGCGTGCCGCTCCGCAAGCCAATCGCGTTGAGCAGCGTGATGATCGCGATGGCGATTACCGCCAGCAACAACTCGACCAAGTGGATGCTGCCGGTCGGTACCGTGAAGGGGAGCAATTGGCGGGCGTAGCGACCCAGCACAAACGCGATCGCCCCGAGATTGCCCGGCCGGACGATCCAAAACTCGGCCCACACGAAGGCGAAACCGACCGAGCGACCAAAGGCTTCCGAAAGATAAACGTAGGTTCCTCCCGCCCGCGGAAAGGCGGTTCCCAGTTCGGAATAGCAGGCCGCGCCAACCAGGGCGATCAACCCTCCCACCAGCCAAACGCCCAACAGGGCGGCCAGCGCGAGCAGACCTTGCCCGTCGCCGGTGGTGACCCCCAGGCGCGGTCCAATCTCCTCGGCAAACCGCCCGGCGCCGGTGGCGATGGTCGGGGAGCTCTGGTAGATCCCCGAGCCGATGATGATCCCCACGATGATCGACGTCGAGTCGAGCAGCGACAATCGCTGCCGGGGCAAGGCGAGCGGCGCGGAAGATTCTGGGCGGGGATCGGACATGGGGCCAGTGTAACGCGTGGTCTGGTTCACTGCCCGCTGGTGTCCGCTAGTTGGCGAACGAGAATCCCCAACTTACGCCCGGATCGTGGCCGCGATGCCGGCGATGGTGATGGAAGTGAGGCGGCGGCGGCGGACAGTGATACCTGGGGACATAGTGGTGCTCGACGAGAACTTCGCGGGGCGGAGCCACTCGATAACCGACGGGGCCATAGGCGACGGGCGCTAGTTGCGGCTGCGGCGTTTGCTGCAAGGTTTGAATCACGGCATCGCTCACGCCTTGGTTGCGAAGCTGAATCAGATCGTTGACCCCGACCGCGCGGGCGACGCCGTTGGCCCGTACATGGGTCGCGATCACGTCTTCGCTCAGGCCGGCTTGGGTCATCGCCACAACGTCTTCCGTGGTGACCGCGCCCGACATTTGCCGCCCCATGCGGGCCTCGATTTCCGCGCGCGAACGGGCCAGGTCCGCGTCGATGTTGTCGCCGATCGCACTGCCGGTCAGCGACCCGAGGACGCCGCCGATCACGGCGCCTGCTCCGGCGTTGCCCGAGGCATCGCCGATCACGGCGCCGATTCCCGCGCCGCCCAGTCCGCCCGCCAGCGCGCCCCGGTCGGAATAATAGGGCGAACGACACCCTGCCATGCAAGCCGCCAAGACGATTGCACAGCCCGCGCAGCGAAAAATCCGTTCGTTCATGACCAGGCTCAGCTTCATTATCGTTCGCAACGTGCGCAGCTCGACCGCAAATCCATGCGAGCGGATGTTCCCGCGAAATCGCGCCGGCGTCAAGAGCGACCCGCCAAAGAGCCGTTTCTTGCGGAAAATGCAAGCTGGTCGCGGGTTTGCAAGTCGAGTTCCACGGGGCCCGTGGAACCTACTGCTTACCGGTACGACGTGCTGCCGTGCCAGGGAAAATAGCTCGTGGGCCGGCCGCCAAAGCGGAATTCCACCCCCGCGGCGAGCGAAAAGTTCTGCATCGTCCGCAGCTTGCCATCGCCGAAAGCGATGTTGTCGTAGGCATCCAGCCGCAGCGAAAGCAGCGGGCTGTGATAGAACTTCAGGCCGACCCCCAGCGGAACCGACAGCAGCGACTGATGGACCGACCTGTCCTGATCGTCGCGAAAACGGAACGTCTGGAACCCCATGCCGACCGAAGCGAATGGCCGCCACTGCGAATCGCCCCAAGGATAGTAGGCCAGCGACACATCGACGAAATAGTCGCGGCTGGGGCTGGAAAGATTATCCCCCAGTGCGTCGGTGAGCTGCGGCCGCGAGAAGGCATAGCGCCCTTCGAGCCCCCAGTAATGGTCGAAATCCCAGCCGAGCCGGCCGCCGATGAAGTGCGAATTGTTCGATTCGACGTGGCCGGCGATCAAGTCGTCGGCCAATAGCCCGCCGAGAAACGCCCCAAAATACCAGGGCCGGTTGAGCCAGCTCGTTCCCACCAGCGGACGCCCCATCCCGACGTGCCGGTAAGGATCGTTCGGGTCGGTATGCGTGAACCAGGGCTGGACCCACGAATCGTGCGGCGCGTCCTGCATCGGGCCGCCGGCGGGCCACGGTGGGCCGCCCGGAGGCGTGGCTGCATAGCTGGTGTCGGGGCTTGGCACGGGATAGCCCCCGATCGGTTCGCCCAACGACAGCGGCACCAGCGAACGGGGTTCGGGCGGAGGCAACGCCTCTTCGGCTGCCGCCAGTTGCACCTGGCTTTGGGCCGGTTCTGCCCAGATGTCGGTTTCGCTTTCGGTTGAGATCGGCTCGGTGAAGGTAGGCATTGGCGAGGCGGGTCGCAGGGGATTCACCGGCAACTGCGCGCACAGCGAGCCGGGCGCTGCGACGAGCGCCGCAAACACGATCCAGGCCAGACCGCCGAGCGGCCCGGTCCCGAGGGGACTCGCCATCCGTCTCCCCGCTGGAAGCTATTGCTGCCCCACTTGCGAATGTTGGGGCAATTGAAAAAGAGAAAGCGGGCGGGATTATGCCGAACGCGGCGGTTCGCGTCAACGGAAGTCGCTGATCACACCAAAAGTCCACTAGCCGGGACCAAACTTGGTCCCGGTCCCAATGGCCTCGTCCCGCCCCAGGGCTATGCATGCTACGCCAGCAGCCGTTGCACCGCCTCGACCAGCTTGTCCATGGCGAACGGCTTGCGGAGGTAGTCGTCCACGCCGAGCATTTCGGCATACGCCTTGTGGCGGCTCCCTTCGTTGGCCGTAATCATGATGACTCGCATGGGGAAGGGCCGCGTGCGGCGGAGCTTTTCGAGCACCAGAAAGCCGCTCCGCTTGGGCATCATCATGTCGAGGATCACCAGGTCGGGGTCTTCGCGTTCGGCCATGACCAGCCCCTGGTTGCCGTCGCGAGCGATGAAGATCTGAAAGCCCTTCGATTCCAGGGTGTAACGCATGGCGTCGATGATCTCGGCGTCGTCATCGACCAACAAGATTCGCTTAGGGGCGTTTGCCGGCTGCTCCGTATCCTGGGCTTTGTCCTTGTCCTGAGCTTTGTCCTTGGCCATCGTGGTGCGGTCCTGGTGCGAGTCGTTCGCGGGCGGCGGTTCACATTCCATCCCAACAGCGTTAGCTTATAGGAGTCGTCGATGGCGGGCAATCTGCCGGCGCGCCCGCGAGACCACTTCGAGGATCACATGCCTGTTACCGGTTTCAAATCCGACGAATTGGCCAACTACCAGCGAGATGGCTACTTTCTGGCCCGCGGGCTGTACGACCGGGACGAGATCGACAAGCTCCGCCGCTTCGCCGAGCAAGACCCAAGCTTCGCCGGCAGCGTGTATGGCCGCAAAGACGCAACCGGCCACGAGACGAAGCTCGCCCTCTGGAACCATGCCGGCGACGATCTTTACAGCATGTTCGCCCGCGCGCCCCGGATCGTGCAGCGGATGGAACAGGCCCTCGGCGGTGAAGTTTATCTGTATCACATGAAGATGATGCTCAAAGAGCCCAAGGTCGGCGGCGCGTGGGAATGGCACCAGGACTACGGCTACTGGTACCACAATGGCTGCCTCTTTCCGCTAATGGCCAGTTGTTTGATCTCCGTCAGCCGGGCCAACCGGGCGAACGGTTGCCTGCAAGTGCTGCGGGGATCGCACCACTTGGGACGGATCGATCACGGCAAAACGGGGGACCAAACCGGGGCCGATATGGAACGGGTCGAGGCGGCCCTCGCGCGGCTGACGCTGGACTATGTGGAATGCGAGCCGGGCGATGCCCTGTTCTTCGATTCCAACCTGCTGCACCGGAGCGACATGAACACCGCGGACGAGCCGCGCTGGTCGCTCATCTGCTGCTACAACGCGGCCCGCAACGATCCGTACAAAGAATCGCGGCACCCGCGCTACACGCCGCTGGCCCCGGTCTCCGATACGGCGGCACGCGACTGGCCCGCGACTTGACCTTGCAGGGCGAGCGGGGCGGCGTCAGCCCCCCGATAGCGCCGCACCCCTCGCGGGGCAACCATTGAACGCAAAAGGTCTTGGTTGTCGTCTGACGAATCGCGTTTCGCTGATCAACAACTGACAACTGACCAAATCAAAGAATGGCGAGCGGGTTGCGGCGTTCCTCTAGCGTGCCGCGGGTCACCCCCACGCGGTTGGCCGCGCGCAGGCGAGTCCAAACATCCTTGCCCGAAACGTCGCCCGCCAGCAGACGCCGGTACAGATCGAGCGTTTGCACCAGCCCCTCGCCGGCCGCATCGAGCAGCTCGACCCGAAAATGCCGCACCCCGGCGGCCAAAAGCTGCGGCACAATTTCGGCCGCGCTTTGCGGCACCGCGTTCAGCAGGGTGTTGCGGCAGCCGACGTCGGCTGAGAGCGGGTGTTCGATCCCCAGCCGATCGCGCAGTTTGACCGCGTGTGTATCGCACGGGCGGCCGCAATTGGTTTTGTTCGTTCCCGGCGAGAGGACCGCACAATAGACGCAGTGCTCCATGTGGAACATCGGCATGTGCTGGTGAACGACGACCTCCAGCCAGGCGGGGGGCGCGGCGGCCACCAGTTCTAGCAGTTGCTCGCGATTTAAGTCGTACGAGGGCGTGATTCGCTCCGCTCCCTGCTCGCGGAGGTACTGGGCCGTCAGTTCGTTGGCGCAGTTGAGCGAAAAGTCGGCGATGGTGGGAAGGCCCCGCTCGCGAAAAAACCGCAGGCCCGCCAGGTTGCGCACCAGAATGCCGTCGGCCCCGTGTTTGGCCAGTGCTTGAAAGATTCCCATCTCGTCCGGCTTTTGAATCCGAGGCGTTGCCAAAGTGATGCTGGCCGAGTGTTCGTGGGCCACGACGACCGCGGCGCGATATTCGCGGATATCGGCGAAATCGACCTGCACGCTTTGAATTCCCGCCGCCAGCACTTCGCGCAGTTGAGCGAGCGAGCGGCAAAGGACGTGTAGGCGAGCGGGAGGCGTCAGCCTCCCGATGGGTGCGACCGACTGATCACTCGCTGCAATGCCCTCAGGGAGCTTACGCTCCCCGCTCGCCAAATCGAAACGCTCCCCGCTCGCCAAATCGGCTTGCATGCGCGGCAGCACCGATTCGGCCGCAATCCGGCGCGAGGGCTGTGCGGTGGCCAGCGCTTCGAGCCGGCTCACCAGGGCGTGCCGCAGTTGGCCCAGCACGCTCAGCGGAACCATCGGCCGGCCGGCGATCTCGGTCGTGAGCCGGCGAAGAGAAAACGGCGTTCCACCCAGGCGGCCAAATTGTTCACACAGCAGCGATTCAGTCAGCGGATGCTTACGGGCTTCTTCGCACGGCTGGCCGGCAGTCACCGTGCAGGACGCGCCCGACTGGAGCGTCGCGATCACTTCCAGCGGCTGGCCAACCGCCGCCCGCACGAGCAAGTCCACACCGTTTCGCCGCAACGGATCGTTGCCGTTAAAGCTCTTGCGCAAACGGCTGGTCAGCTCCGGGTCGTCGGTCTTCCAAACTTGCTGGCCGGGGCGAATCTCGGCAAAGTCGAGCGCTCCATGAGCGAAGGCCAATTCTACGGTCCCCGCCGTCACCGGCCCGGTTACCGAAAGGCCATTCTGAAAGATTTCATAGACCCGGCCCCCCTGCTCGTCATCGACCGGCTTGCCACAATCGAACGCCAGGCCGTCGCCTCGCTTCAGGCCGACTCCGTGCATAGCCGCGACCATTGGTCGCGCTGGCGGCTCGGCGGGAGCCTCGCCCTCCCGCGCGCCGAGCCTCACGACGACCCGCCCCTGACGCACCCCTTGCACGGTACCGGCGAGCACGCCCCGCTTCGACGAGCTAAGCGCCGGAACGAGCATCTTGTGGTCGCACCCGTCGAGCCAGCCGTGCGAGAAGCCGCGCGAAAACGAAAGCTCCATTTCCTCAATATCGCGGGGCGAAAACTTAGCCGGCCGGCCGGCGAGCGCCGCGTCGATCGCCTGGCGATAGTGCCGCGTGATGTTGGCGACGTACTCGGGCGTTTTCAACCGCCCCTCGATCTTGAAGCTGCATACCCCCGCCTCGATCAGCGCGGGAATCAGATCGAACGCGGCCAGATCCTGCGGGCTGAGTAGGTATTTTTGGTCCCCGAGATCGACATCCTGGCCGTCGCACACCAGGTCGTAAGGCAAGCGGCAGGCCTGGGCGCACTGCCCGCGGTTCGCGCTGCGGCCCCCCAGCGATTCGCTGGTCAGGCATTGGCCCGAATAGGCCACGCACAGCGCGCCGTGGACGAACACCTCGATCGGCATCGGGCTCTCGCGGCGGATGCGGCGAATTTCGTCCAGCGAGCATTCGCGGGCCAGCACAACCCGTTCGACCCCCAGTTCCACAGCCGCGGCAATCGTCTGGCTGCTCGTCATCGTCATCTGGGTGCTGGCGTGGATCGGCAAATCGGGGCAGACCGCGCGGATCAAACGCACGAGGCCCAAATCCTGCACCAGCACCGCATCGACCCCGGCCGCGGCGATCAGGCGGATGTGCTTCTCGACCGGCGCCAGCTCGCTGGGAAAGATCAGCGTGTTGAGCGTGACGTACCCCTTCAGGCCGCGGCGATGCAGCTCGGCCACGATCTGCGGCAGCTCGTCGGGCGAGAAGTTTTTGGCCCGCGCCCGCGCGTTGAAGCCGCTGTCGAGGCCGAAATAGACCGCATCGGCTCCGTTCTCGATCGCCGCGCGAATGCAGTCCCGATCGCCGGCCGGGGCGAGCAGTTCGGGCGGGCTGGTGTGGTTGGCCGGCGTGCTCATTTCCCCTCGATGCAGTACAGGTGCTGGTAGGTGCGGACGAAGATCTCGCCCCCCGCAAAGGCGTGCGAGCCGCGGGTCAGTTCGTCCAGCTTGTTTTCGGCGATGATCTTGCACTCTGCGGGATTCGGTTCGAGGACGAACGTCGTTCCGGCGGTGTTGCTGATATAGAGTCGCCCGGCGACGTGGCTCATCGAGCTCCAGCTATTGCCTCCCGGCAACCGCTCTTCCCAGGCCCGCTCGCCCGTTTTCACATCGAGGCACCAGGCCTGCCCCGGCTCGTTCAGAATGTAGAGGTGGTCCTTCACGACGACCCCCGAGCCGACCCGCTGCGGGTTCTTTCGCTCGTGATGCCACAAGCGGCGGGCGGTAACGTCTCCCTCGCCGGTCGCCGGCACCGCCAGGGCCGCGCCGCCATAGCCTCCCATCGCAATCACGATGTCTCCCGCGACCAGCGGCGACGTATAGACCAAGTCGCTCAGACCGGCGCACGACCAGATGTCCGCGCCGGTTTGAGCTTCCAACGCGCGCAGCGTTTGAGGCAGGCTCAGCAGCAGCAGCGCGCGGTTGCCAATTGTGGCGACGACGGGCGTGCTCCAAGAGCCGCGGAATTCGTCGATCTTCGCCGATTTCTGCCCGGGAAACTCGCGCCGCCAGACTTCCTCGCCCGTCTGCTTGTCGAAGGCGGCGACAAACGCATTCAGCCCCGGCCCGAAGTTCAGGATCACCAGGTTTTCGTGAATCGCGGGGCTGCTGCCGTAGCCCCAAATGTGCTCGACCTTGCCGAGATCCTTTTGCCACAAGATTCGTCCATCCAGACCGTAGCAAAACAGCCCGGCCGAGCCGTACCAGGCGACGACGCGCTCGCCGTCGCTCGCCGGCGATGCCGAACAGAAGGGGTTCGTATTGTGGGTCGGCTCGGGCTGCGGATAATCGACTTCGTGTTTCCACAGCAGCTTGCCCGTCGCGCGGTCGTAAGCGTGCAGGCCGCGGGCCGTGCTTTTCGCGGGCGAATGCGTCAGAAAGACCTGCGTACCGACGACAATCGGCGTGCTGTTGCCGGGGCCGTCGAGCGGAACCTTCCATTTCACCTGCTCGGTGGCCGACCAGGTCGTGGGGGCATCACTTTCGTGCGAGTGGCCCTGGCCGGTCGGCCCGCGCCACTCTGGCCAGTCGGCGGCGACGAACGGCAGCGAACCGCAAGCGAGCGCGCACAGCGCAACTGCCGAGGACCAGCGGACGGGGGAATTCATGGCGAGGACTCCGGGAAGGAGCGTGTACTATAACATCTGGCCGCCGATTCACAGCGGCGGCGAATGTTACGATAGCGGGATTCCTGAATGTCCCGCCTGGAGATCGCTCCATGGAAGAATGCCTGGTCTATTTCCGGCAAGCGATCGCCAATCCGTCGAGCGTCCCGCGCTGGTCGGTTTGGTGGAAAGCCAACGAAGAGCTGGCCCAGAACGTCTTTTCGCTGGCGGATTACGTCCGGCTCAAGCACCGCCGCCTGCTGGGTGCCCAACAGATTTTGCAGCGCGCGGGCGAGCTGCCCAAGGACCATACTCCCGCCAGCCCACTCGTCACCGGCTGGTGCGGCCAATGCGGCGAACCCGCGATCGCCCAACCAGCCGTTGCAACCATCGCCTGCCCGATCTGCGGAACAACGTGGGCAACGGACGGCGGAACGAATTCCGACACCGACACCAACCCGACGCGTTAGCGAGGGGGCATCGCAGTCCCTCGCTGACGCTTCGGGTTGGTTTACCTGCGGCGAACCCGCGATCGCCCAACCAGCCGTTGCACCCATCGCCTGCCCGACGCGTTAGCGAGGGGCATCGCAGTCCCTCGCTGACGCTTCGGGTTGGTTTTCTCATCGCCGGCGAACATCCCCGATCCCCAATCCTTTTAGCAGCCAGCCGCGAGGCAAGTCGGCCACGAGCACGCGCTCCGCGCGGCCCGCGGCGGCGAGCACTCCTTCGGCGGCGAGGTAGCCGCTGCGCACCGCCCCTTCCATCGTGGCGGGCCAGCCGGTGGCGGTCCAATCCCCCGCCAGCATCAGGTTCGCCACGGCCGTCCGCTGCGCCGGTCGCAGTTGGTCGAGCCCCGGCCGGACCGAGAAAACCGCTTCCGGCTCGGTCACCAATTGCCAGCGGAGCAACTGGGCCCCTTGCGCCGCCGGAAAGACGGCCGCCAGGTCGGCCAGCACCTCTCGGACGATCGCTTGCCGGTCGCGACCAACCAGATCGTGCGAGGCGCTGATGACGACTTGATAGTAGTGCTCTGAGTCGGCCGAGGCACCCGACGCGCGGCGCGCGAAAACCCATTGCGACAAGCGTCCGACCAGCACGGCATGGGGCAGGTCGGTGATCGGCCGATCGAACCAGAGATGCACGCCGCTGATCGGGGCGGCGGCAAACTGGGCCGCCGCTTCCAGACCGGCAGCTTGCTCGCGCAGCGCAGGCGCAAGCAATCCAGCCGCCTTGCGCCACGGCGTCGCCAGGACGACGTAGTCAAAGATCTCTTCCTGGCCGTCGGCGAAGCGAATGCCCCGCGCTCGCGCGTCATCGCCGCCGACTTGCTCGGCAGTGACTTGCTCCACAGTCGTTTCCAACCGCAGGATCGCCCCTGCTCCGCGCAAGTATTCGGCGACGTGCTGATACAACCGGTCGAGCGGAACCGTGGGAATAAGCAACTGGCACGCCTGCGGGTGGGCGACAAAGCCGTCGAGCAGCACCTTGCGGGCCGCGGCCAGCGAGGCCCGCTCGAGCGATTCTCCCAAGGCGCTGACCAGCACAGCTTGCCAGAACCGCTCGATCGCCCGTGGCGGCTGCCCCTGCGCGTGCAGCCAGGCCAGCACGGTCGGCGCGTCGGCCCGATCGGCGGCGGGCATCTGGACCAGACGCCACACCGCCCGGCCGAGGGCGACTTTCTCGCCCCAAGACAAGTGCGCGAGGCCCAGAAGGGCCGGAACCAGGTGCAGCGGAGCGGGCAGCCACGCGGTGGGACGAAACCGGCTGTGGCTTGCGTCGGGAGCGAGAAAATGCAGCGTGTCGTGCCGCGCCAGCAGGCCACCGATCCCGGTGCGGCGACAGAAGTCGAGATAGTTGGTGCAGCACCCCATCGCCACATGCTGGCAGTGGTCGATCCGTTCGCCGGTAGTGCGGTCGAGATACGACCCGGCTCGACCGCCGAGCCGGCGCTTCGCTTCCAGCAGCGTGACGTGCAGGCCGCGCTGGCACAGGATGGTCGCCGCCGCCAGGCCGGCCAGGCCCCCGCCAACGATGGCGACGCTGGGCGCGTTTGCGGATGGTGGAGGGGGAGACAAGTTTATGTCACCAGCGTTCGCACGGCGATCCACACCTTCTGCGGCCGCGAAACGCGCAGCCGGCGCGTCAACACCGCCGCGGGCTCGCGCTCGATCTTGGCGAGCAGCGCGAAGTACGTCGCATGCATCAGGCGAAACATCCGCCGCCCGCTCCCTCGCAAATACTTTTCGGTCGCCGCGGCCGAGGCATACAATTGCCGGGCCCGCGCGCACTGAAAGAGCACCTGGCGTTGCCAGGCCTCTTGGTTTTGGCCCGCCAGTATTTCGTTCGCGTTACACTCCAGTCGGGCTAAGTCTTCTCGCGGCAGGTAGCAGCGACCCAGGCGGGCGTCTTCGCACAGATCGCGGAGGATGTTCGTCAACTGAAAGGCGATGCCGCAATCGGTGGCCGGCGCGTTCGCCCGCTCGTCTTTGCAGTCCCAGATCGACAGGCAGGCGAGGCCCACCGCCGAGGCGACGCGCTCGCAGTAATGCCGCAGTTCGGCAAAGGTTTCATAGCCCTGGTGATCGAGATCCATTTCGACGCCTGTGACGATCTGCCGCAAATAGTCGCCCGGAATCTGGTGCCTGGCGACCGTATCGGTCAAGGCGGGCAGGATGCGCCCCGGCGGACGCCCCGCCAGCGCCTCGTTCAATTGTTCGCGCCAGGCAGACAAGCGGCGCTGCTTCTCGCTCGCCGGTTCCGGGCCGTCGGCCAGATCGTCGCTCTGCCGGGCAAAGGCATACAGGGCCTCCATCGAACGTCGCTGCTCGGCCGGCAGCAGGCGAAAGGCCCAGGCAAAGTTCGACGCCGCCCGCCGCGCGACCAGCCGGCAGTGTCGATAGCTGTCTGCGAGCTCAGGATTCATCCGTTCCACCAGGCCGATGCCAGCAGCCGTAACTTGGTCCAGCGCCCCACCGTCGGGCGCTGCGACCAGACATCGTAGCGGGCGCGGCGGATGGCGGCGAGGATGGCTCGGCCCCCGACGGTGAAGACGCTCACGCTCAGCCGCAGTTCGGGCGGCACGCGCCGGGCCAGCGCGTCGCCCGCCAGCAGCAGCGCCTCGGCTTGGCCGGCGACCGAGGCGAGCAACCGGCGAAAGCTATCGTCGCACCGGCCCGCGGCAAAGTTGGCTTCGTCCCAGCCGAATCGCCGGCACCGATCGAGCGGCAGATAGATGCGTCCTCGCTCGTAGTCTCGCCGCACGTCCTGGCAAAAGTTGGCCAGTTGCAGGCCGGTGCAAACCTGGTCGGAAAGCGCCAAGTTCTCGTTATCGCGCGCCCGTCCCAGGGCCAATACGATCCGGCCGACCGGATTGGCCGATCGCTCGCAATAGCTCAACAGGTCGGCCATCGTCTCGTACCTGGCCTGCATTTGATCCCGCCGAAAGGCAACCAGCAGATCGGCCAGCGGTTTTTGATCCAGCTTAAACTGCTCCGCCGTGTCGGCCAACGCGATGAAGACCGGGTGCCGCGGCGCCGCGCTGTCGGTTGGGTCGGCGTACATCGCGTGCAGTTCCCCTTCCCACCAGTCGAGCAGGCCGAGCGCCT
>JBBDYF010000097.1:23917-33654 GCA_040901775.1 Pirellulaceae bacterium
GCCCGGCGCTCGGCGACTCGTCGGCCAGGTCGTCCGCCCAGCGACAGTAGGCATAGACGTTGCACAGGTGCTGCTGCAAGTGCCGCGGAAAGAGCCGGCTGGCGACGGTGAAGTTTTCGTAGTGCGAGCGGGCGAGCCGGCGGCAATAAATGCGGGCTTCGTCCAAGGTCGGCCGCGGATACGTGGCCGCGGGACCAAAGCTTGCCAGTTCGCGCGCCAAGTCCATCGGGCAGCACTCGCCTTTCCGGGGCGCGACAAACTTACCGCGCGAAGTGCGAGCCGGGGATCGACTTTTGCATCGCCTGGGCCGCCTCTTTCGAGACCTGCGATCCGTGCAGATAGACGATCTGCAATGCTTTGAGCTGCTTCAAATGTTCGAGCCCGTCGTCGGTGATCGGCGTTTTGGAAAGCCACAGCGTCCGCAGCCGCGACAGCCCCGCGAGGTCGGCCAATTGGGCGTCGGTCACGTTGGTGTGGTCGAGGCCCAGGGTTTCAAGCTGGGTCAGTTGCCCCACGTGCTTGAGCGTGTCGGGCCGCAGCGTCGCCTGCTTGAGCGACAAGTACCGCAGGCTATTTAACTGCCGCAGCTCGACCAGGCCGGGACCGGTCGCCTTGGTTCCGGTCAGATACAGCGTGTGAAGTGCGGTGAGCTTGCGTAAATGGGTCATTCCCGCATCGGTGACGCGCGTCTGATCCAACCAGATCTCTTGTAGCGCCAGGTAGCGATCGAGGTAGGCCAGCCCCCGATCCGTCACGTTCGTAAAATCGAGACCCAACTTTACCAGCCGCGGAAACTCGGGCAGATCGGCCAGGGCGGCGTCGTCGATCGGCAGATGCTTGAGCGACAGGTATTGCAAATCAGCCAGCGGGGCCAACTGATCGAGACCGCTGCCGGTGATGTGGGTGCTGCCCAAAAACAGGTTTTGCAAACTCGTCAGCCGGGCGACATGCGCCAGCCCTGCATCGCTAATGGGCGAGTTTTCGAGCGACAGCCACTGCACGTTGCCAAGATCGTCGAGCAGCGCGAGTCCTGCATTGCCGCCGCGCCACGACTGGCCGATCTGCACGGCATAGCGGACTGGAAAGCCGTTCTCCTGCGGCATCACGGTCGCCCCCAGGCGGGTCAACTCGTTGACCGCGAGGCTAACGCTCACCTCGCGCACGGTCTCTAAAGCCCCGCGAGCCGCGCCGGCCACCAGCGGATCGTCGCTCGCCGCCAGACGTTCGAGCGCCAGCCGGGCGGGCGTTCGCCGCTCTATTTGTGCCGCCAAGCCTTGTTCGAGCAGGACGTGCATCGCCCGCTTGCGGACTTCGGAATCCCCGTCTTGCGCCGCCTGGGCCAGTTCTGACAGTGCCGCGGGACCGGCCGCCACCAGCTTGCGGCTCGCCTCTTGCCGCACCTGAAACTCGCGACTGTTAAGGCCGGCAGCCCACCGCGCGATCTCGGCTGCGGGCGGATCGTCGGCTGCTGCCAGCGGCGCGGACTGCGACCAGCCCAGCGCGATCGCCAGCAACAACAGGCAACGGATTGGAAAGATGCAAGGCTTCATGTGTGCCGTTTATCGTACCCTGAAAGGGCTACGGAGATAAAGCGACTTGCTTCTCACTAGCGTGGCAATTTCGATTGCGGCTAAAATACGTGCATGATCGACGCCATGCGTGTTCTATTCGTGAGCCTGATCGTTGGTTGTGTCTGTACGTGTTGAGCTACGCCGCTTTGGCTCAGCAATCGAACGGGTGCAATCCCTGGTATCCCTACCCAACCTATCGCTTCACCTGTTTGCCAGACTTTCCCGGTTTGCAGCAACCACTTGGCTATTTCTTTCTGCCGGTTCATTGCGTCGATAGATTCTTGCGGCCGGGCGTCTGGAATTCGTCGGCCCAAGGCAATTAGGGATTCACATCGCCAACTCCACCACCTCTTGATAGTGGGGCACGGCGACCGCAATCCCCAGCTTCGCGCCCAGCTCGTCGGCCAGCTTGAGCGACACATCTTCTTCGCCATGAGTCAAAAACATCTGTCGCGGTCGCGGCTCGAAATGGCCAATCCAGCGCAGCAGGCCGCCGTGGTCGGCATGGCCCGAGAAGCCGTAAATCTGTGCGATCTTCGCCCGCAAGGTAAAGTCTCGGCCGTGGATGCGCACCCGCCGAGACTTGTCGAGAATCTGCCGCCCCAGCGTTCCTTGCGCCTGGTGACCAACGAACAGGATCGTCGATTCGGGCCGCTCCAAGTTGGCCTTCAAGTGATGCTTGATCCGCCCCGCGTTACACATCCCCGAACTGGCCATGATGATGCACGGCTGGTGTACGCGGTTGATCGCTTTCGACTCGTCGGCCGTGCGGGTCATCGTCAGGCTGGGAAAACGCAATGGCGGCTGGTTCGAGTTGATCATGTTGAGCATCGCTTCATCGACGTAGTCGTGAAAGCGGGCGTAAATCGCGGTGACATCGACCGCCATCGGGCTGTCGAGAAACACGGGCAACGGCGGAATTCGCCCGGCCCGCGCCAGCCGGCCAATGTAATAGACCAGTTCCTGGGCCCGCTCGACGGCAAAGGTGGGGACCACGACGTTGCCGCCGCGAGCGACCGTTTCGCCGATCACCTGCGCCAACTGCGTTTCGATGTCGCCGGCCCGCTCGTGGTTGCGATCGCCATAGGTCGATTCCATCACCACGTAGTCGGCCTGGCTCAGCAGGCTGGGATCGCGAATGATCGGCTTGTCCCACTGGCCGATGTCGCCCGAGAAGACGATCCGCCGCGTCGTGCCGTTTTCGGTGGCGTCGATCTGAATCATTGCCGAGCCGAGGATGTGCCCGGCGTCGAAAAAGCGGGCCGTGATGCCGGGGGCGACGGCCACCTCCTCGCCATAGCCGCAAGCTTGAACTAGCGGCAGCGTCCGATCGACGTCGGCTTCGCCGTACAAGGGTTCGTAGGAAAACTTTGCCTGGCGCCCCTGCTTGGCGTGCCGCTTCTGCTTGTACTGGGCGTCTTCGATCTGAATCTTGGCCGAATCGCGAAGCATGATCTCGAGCAGCGCTGCGGATGGCCGCGTGGTATGAATGGGAGCGGCAAAGCCCTCCTTCACCAGCTTGGGAAGCAGGCCGCAATGGTCGATATGCACGTGCGTCAGCAGCAGGGCGGACAGCTCGCCCGGCGCGACCGGCGAGCGGTCCCAGTTGCGGTATTCAAACTGCCGCTCCTGAAACATGCCGCAGTCGATCATCACCTGCCGGCCGGCAACCTCCAGGCAATACCGGCTGCCGGTCACTTGGCGATTCGCTCCGAGAAAATGCAGCTTCATGGGATCGCAGTTCTGTGGGGGGACCACAAATACGGGACCCGCATTCTGGCGGCTCGCAGCGCTCGCGGCTACCCCGCGGCGACTTGCCTCGCCGCGGCCCCCTAGCCCTAGCCCCCAGCCCTTCTCTCCAGCCCTCAATGGGCCGGCGGGCTAGCGGGGCCACGATCGCGCCCCGGCAGACGCGCGCCGATTTTAACGGCCCTGCGCTGCCGCGCGACATCGGCCGGGATGAACTGCCAGGCACAGTGGGGGCAAAACCAGCTACAGGCAGCCGCGATCGGCGACACCTCGATGCCGCACTTTGGGCAAAACAGATCGGGGTCTTGATCGTGCATGGCGCAGGTCGAACATCGCGCGGGCAGTCACCACCCGGCTGCAAAAAGGGGCGCAGTAGGCGGACGGGTAGCGAACCGAAGTTGTCCACGACAATTGCTGCTATGACAATTCTCGTCATCGGGGCCCTTACAGACTTAACCTTGCCCCGCCAGGATTCCGGGCGTTTGCCACTCGTCTGGCCAGTGCGGCAAATCGCATCAGCGGGGAATTGTTGATGGTTCCTGCCGCGCGGCCTAATGCTTATACACCTTGTGCTGCGGCCGCCCCGAGAGGATCTGTTCTTTGCCCCAGTTGGTCACTTCGCGGAAGGCATCGCTTTGGATGAACTCGCGAAACGCCTGCTCGTCCGACCACTCGCTGGTGATCAGGTACGAAGCGTCGTCGGCGACATCTTTCCACAGCGTCGAGCTGGTATGTCCCGGCGCGGCCTCGAGCGCCCCGATGACGGCGGCGAACTTCCCCTCAAAATCCTGCTGCTTCCCCGGTAACACGTGATAGTTCATGCCGACGGTAATCATGGCCCCTGGCTCCTTTTGACTGGCACGAGAAAAATGGCTTGGTCGAGGGCAGTTTAGCAGGAATCGGGAATCCGCTGGGCGGCGGGCGGCTGTGGTTCGCGCGAGCAGAACCCATCCGTAATACAAACGCTGAATTTCTTCGCGAGCCGCGAAGATTTTCAGGGACACGAAAACACCAGGAGGCACAAAACAGAATCTCGGTGCAATCGACGTAGCGGAGCGGGCGAATCCGTTTTCTCGCACTCGCTGGGCAAGCAGCTACAAATAGGAACAGAAGGCAACGAAGAAAACGAAGGGTGGATTTGACCCGAACATTCGCTCTTCCTCCTCTTGGTTCCCTTCGTTTGCTTCTGTTCAAAATCCTTCCCATCCGCGAAAATCCGCGCCATCCGCAGGGATAACACTCCCCAGCCCGGCTTCGCGAGAGCGCAAGCTGGGTAGGCGACCCACAGCGTAGGCGACCCGTCGGGAGGCTGACGCCTCCCGCTCGCCCAGGCGCTCGTCCGAGCATTAAACCCGCTCCGGCAACTGCTACAATCCACGCATGGATTTGCCCCCGGCCGATTTTGAACAACACCTGGCGCGGTTCGGGCTGGCCCGCTTTCGCCCCGGCCAGCGCGACGTGATTTCCGCCGTGCTCGAACGGCACGATTGCCTCTGCATCATGCCGACCGGCGGTGGCAAGAGCCTCTGCTATCAACTGCCGTCGGTCGCCCGCGAAGGGCTGACGCTGGTCGTCTCGCCGCTGATCGCCCTGATGAAGGACCAGGTCGATGCCCTGCACGCGCTGGGGATCGCGGCGACGTTCATCAACAGCTCGCTCACCGCGCGCGAGCAGTTCGAGCGGATGGACGCCATGGCCGCCGGCCAGTACGACCTGGTCTATATCGCGCCCGAGCGGCTCCGCAGCACGCTGTTCGTCGAAAAACTGCGGGCCGCCAAGCTGCAACTCTTGGCGGTGGACGAGGCCCACTGCATCAGCGAGTGGGGGCACGACTTTCGCCCCGATTATGCCCGCATTGGCCTGTTGCGCCAGCGGCTGGGGAATCCGCAAACCATCGCCCTCACCGCCACCGCCACCCCCAAGGTCCGTAGCGACGTCGCCCAGCAACTGCGGCTCCGCGAGCCGAAGGTCTTCATCACCGGCTTTGCCCGGACCAACCTGCATTTCGAGGTGCATCCTGCTCTGAGCGACCTCGACAAGGGGCAAACGCTGCTCGATTTTCTGGCCGAAACGCCCGGCGCGGGAATCATCTACGCCTCAACCCGCAAGCGCTGCGAAGAGCTGGTCGAAACGCTCCGCTCGAAGCTGAAGGGGCGAAAAGCGGGCCTGTACCACGCCGGACTGGAACAAGACGAGCGGCGGCGAGTGCAGGACGAATTCATGAGCGGTCGCCTGCCGATCATCGTCGCCACCAATGCTTTCGGCATGGGAATCGACAAGGCCGATCTGCGGTTCGTCGTACACTACAACATTCCCGGCAGCCTGGAGGCGTATTACCAGGAGGCGGGGCGGGCGGGCCGCGATGGCCAGCCGTCGCGGTGCCTGTTGATCTACACGCCTCGGGACCGCAACATTCAGGAGTTTTTCATCGACGGCTCGTACCCCGAGCCCGAGATCGTCAAGCTCGTGTACGACTACCTCCGCGGGATCGACACCGATCCGATCGAGCTGACGCTGGACGAAATCAAAGATCGCCTGGGGCTCAACATCCGGGGCGAGGGGATCAGCGCCTGCGAAAAGCTGTTGGAAGGGGTAAAAGCGCTCGAACGGCTCGACTCGCGGCAGAATATGGCGGGGGTGAAGATCGACAGCGATCTGCCGACGCTGGTGGATCTGCTGCCGCGAGAAGCGAAAGTGCAGCGCCGCGTGCTGCGGGCGATCGAACAGTTGGTGGGCGAACTGCGCGGCGAGCGGGTGTACGTCAACCCGCGACAAATTGCTCAGGAGGCCGAGACCGACCTGGCCGGCGTCGGCCGGGCCATGCGCGAACTGTCGAAGCTGAAGGCGTTCGACTACGTTCCCCCCTTTCGCGGCCGGGCCGTGCATATGCTCGAACGGAAAATGCCTTTCGAGAAGCTGGGGATCGACTTCGCCGAGCAACAGCGCCGCAAGGGGCTCGAATATGCCAAGCTCGACCGAATGATCGCCTACGCCACCAGCAGGCGCTGCCGGCAGCTCGAAATCCTCGAATATTTTGGCGATCCCTCGACGAAGCCGTGCGGCTTGTGCGACCACTGCGGGGGCGGGCGGCCGCTCGTCCCGTCGGCGGGCGGAACGGCCGGTGAGGCGGACGACTCGCAGCCCGCGGTCAACCAGGACGCCGTGGTCGAGGCGGCACGGATCGTTTTGTCGGGGGTCGCCCGCATCTGCCAGCGCGGGCAATTCGGCCGCAAACTGCTGGCGCTCATGCTCGTCGGCTCGGCCTCGGCCAAGGTGACCAAGCTCGGTCTCGAACGCCTCAGCACGTACGGCCTGCTCAAACATTTGACGGAAGAGCAGGTGACCGAACTGATCGACGCTCTGCTGCGGCAACGGCTGCTGCAACAGGTCGAGGTGGAACGCTTCAAACCGGTGGTCCAGCTCACGCCGCGCGGCGAGCAGGTGATGCGCGGCCAGACACCGCTGACCGAGCCGCTGGCGCTGGGTTCTGCCCTGCTGCAGCGGCTGGGGGCCGCGCCAGCGCGGCCTGCGAAGACGCCACTCCCCGCGCCGACACCCAAAAGCGAGCCTCCCGATTTCGATCCGTTTGCCGAGGCGAACCAGGCCGCCGACGAGCCGGTGGAAACACGTTCCAACGCGCGGCAGGCGGCGTCCGTCGATCCGGCTGCCGGCGGCGTCCGGCCCCCGCACTATTGGACGTGGCGCGTCCTGGCGAGCGGCATCTCGGCCTCGGAGTGCTGCCAGATTCGCAATCTGGATGCCGATACGGTGTTCGATCACGTCTTGCGGGCGGCCCGCGAAGGAGAGCCGGTGCAGGTCCAATGGCTGCTCAGTCCCGCGCAGGTTGCGGCGCTTGCCGCCGCCCTGGGCGAAGCTCCGCACGGCAACATCCGCTCGCTCCTGGCGAATCTTCCGGCGGGAATCAAATACCGGGACGTGCAGTTGTACCTGCTCAGCCGTGGGTTGAACGCCGGCTAAACCCCAGACGTTCAGGGCTACTCAACATTCCTGCGGTGCGCCTTACGGCGGTCACGCCGTGCGGACGCAAAACAACAAGGCGGAGCCGGTGCGGCTCCGCCTTGCGCGTGTTTCGATCTGTCGTCGAACCTGCGAGCTTTTCAGCCCAGCAACTTAGCGAACCGGGCCGCCGAACGGCCAGACGAGCGAGGGCTGCATGTGCGACGCGGCCGCCGAGTTGGCCTTGACCGAATCTTCCGGCAGCGGCTTGGGCGCTTCGTCGTACTGCGGCGGGGAATACTCGTAGGCCGGAGCATCATAGCCGCAGGCCGGAGCTTCGCAGCCGCAGGCGGGAGCGGCCGTGGTGCAGGTATCGCAACCGCCCTGCTTGTTGAACAGGCCCAGCCGCTTCCAGTGCCAGTGAAAGTGCCGCTTGCCGCACTTGGGAGTCGCGTCGCAGCCGCAGGCGGGAGGTTCAACTCCGCAGGCGGGCATCTTTTCGATGCCGCACGCCGGTGCCGGGGCGGCACATCCGCAATCGGCCTGCTTGTTGAACAAGCCGACGTGACCGCGGCCGCAGCTATTGCAGCCGTGGCCGCGGCGGGCGTGCAGCGGCAAACAGCGCCAAGGCATCGGGTTGTAGTCGTTCCACTGCCAGTCGGTGCAGGCCGGGGTGTGATCGCACGACCCGGGGCCATACACGTAGCCGAAGCCGTGATTGTTCCAGCCTACCGGGGCGATCTGAGACTCCGCGGGTACCGGGGCAATCGCTTCGGCATTGGTCGGCTCGCCAAAGCGCGTCCACCACGTCGCGGCCGATTGCAGCGGCCCGCGCGGGTTCTGCATGCGGATGCCTGCGGATTGCGGTTCCACGGCGTGCGCCACGGATGCCGCGGCCAGCGCGAGCATTGCCAAGGCCGCCATTCCTGTCCACTTCATGTGCGTTCCTCCTGAAGACTCCTGCTTGCGGGCCGAAATCGCCTGACTACCCACGGGCAGCGGCCGGGCGGGAGCGACCCGCCGGGCAGCCCGTCACGCGAGAGGCGGGCCCAAACAAACATGCCCCGCGGTTTGCTGCCTGGCAAACCCGAGCGTTGATTTTTTGCCACATTTCTACCGACTCGCGCCATCCCCGCCGCACCTGGGCGGCACCAATCGCCTTGTTAGGATTGGCGTTAGGGCTATCATCGAACCGAACTGAGGCTGATGTCTTTTTTCGACACTCCCCGCGGCGGACTCGATTGCCTGCGGAAAGAATGCCGGCCGTATCGGTCGCGGCGATAATAGAGGACCCGGCGTTGCAACTGCCAGCATCGATTTATGCCGCCGTGGCAGTTTGTGCGGGCGCTCTGGGTCTGGGGGCGCTCGTCTGGCGACGCGGCGCGGTTCGCCAAACCACGCTGGTTCCTGCCTGGTGGTGGGCCGTCGGCGCTGTGGTCGGTTGGTCGGCGACGGAGCTTGCCGCCGCCCGGGCGGGATCGCCGGCTCCCCCTTGGGTCGAGCCGCTCCGGTTTGCCGCGGTGACGCTCAGCTTTTGCCCGGTCATTGCCATCTTGGGGGCCAAGCGACCGCAACATTCGGCCTGGAATTTTGTCGTTGTCGCCTTTTGGGGCATGGTGTCGCTGCCGGCCGCCGAGACGTTCTTTCTGCAACGGGGTCAGCGGCTGGAAATAGGGGACGCCCGCGGGTGGTTCCTCTGGATGCTGATTTGCCTGGGACCCATCAATTTCGTGCCGACACGGCAGTGGCTCGCGGCCCTGCTGGTGGCCGCCGGACAGACGTTGGCCCTTTCCGAAATTTTGCCGCTGGTCCGCCAGCCGCCGTTCGCCGGGCAATATGTTGCGGCGGTGTCGCTTGCCGTCTTGGGCATCGCTTTGCCCCGACTGCCAAACCGCCACCGGGGCGCGAGCGCCTACGATCGACTCTGGCTCGATTTTCGCGATACCTTTGGCTTGTTCTGGGCGCTGCGCCTGCAAGAGCGGGTGAACGCGGTCGCCGCGACCAACCAGTGGGCGTTCGAACTCGGCTGGCAGGGCTTGATCGACCGCGCCACGGGCCAGCCGATTGAGCAGGTTCCCCCCGAAGTCGAAACGACGCTGCGCACCACGCTGAAAGGCCTGCTGCGGCGCTTCGTTTCCGGCGACTGGATCGCGAAGCGTTTGGCCCGGTCAACTACGTGACGCCGAGGCGCATGGGCGAGCGGGAGGTGTCAGCGCATAGGCGAGCGGGAGGCGTGAGCGCATGGGCGAGCGGGAGGCGTGAGCCTCCCGATGGGGCCGCCCTCCGCCACCCATTTCACGCACTGGCAGGATGCCAGTGCCACCCATCGCATAGGCGAGCGGGAGGCGTGAGCCTCCCGATGGGGCCGCCCTCCGCCCTCTGCCACCCATTTCACGCACTGGCAAGATGCCAGTGCCACCCGTGACCAGACTAGTCACGCGGCGCGGCGGAAAAAGAAAA
>JBBDYF010000098.1:0-33415 GCA_040901775.1 Pirellulaceae bacterium
GTTCCCTACAAGGCCTCCGACCACTGATTTCCGACCTCTCTACCTCATCTCCTGCTTTACCCGCTTCACCGCTTCTGCCTCGGGGCGCTGCTTGTAGAAGGGGTCGAGCGGGTAGCAGCCGCTGGCCAGACCATGGCGGGGGGCGGTCGTGCAGTCGCTGAAGGTGCGGCAGATTTTCTTTCTCTCGGTGGTGCCGCGGGCCAGCGTGTCGGCGGGCAGTTCGGGATACGAGAGCACCATCCGGCCCAAGCCGACCAGATCGACCCAGCCCGCCCGGACCACGCCTTGCGCCACCTGCGGCAGAAAGTCTTGCAGGTAGGTGTAGCCGGTGCCGACCAGCGGCAGATCGGGCACCGCTGCTTTGCAGGCCCGCACCGCCTGAATCTGGCGGACGACGCCGACCAGCGGATCTTCCGGCGGCTGGTAGCCGTCGCTCGGCGGAAAAATGGCGGGCCGCTGGATGTGCGGATTGTAGTAGGGACTGCCGCAGCTCAGGTTGACCGCCGGCACGCCCGCGGCCTGCAACCGCCGCAGCAGCTCGATCCCCTCGGCCAGATCGTATTGGTGCGGATCGTCCTGATGCACGCCAAAGCCCCATTGGTAGGGCAGCAGGTGGGCAAACTCCATCGGCTGGCCAACTTCGCGGCTCGTTTGGTAGGGCAGCGTGTCGAAAATGCTCAGCCGCACCAGCACTGCAAGGCCGGGGCATTCTTCCTGCACGCGGCGGATGATGGTCAAGAGCAGGCGGGTGCGGCCATCGAGATCGCCGCCGAAAGGGCCGGGCCGGGTGCGAGCGCTCAAAAACTCGTGCAGCAAGTAGCCGTGACACGCCTTGATATCGACAAACTGGTAGCCGACATCGCGGGCCAGGCGGGCCGCGACGACGTAGCTGTCGATCAGCCGCTCGAGGTCGTCGTCGGTCCAGACGACCGAATCGTCATCCGGGCGAATGCCGAACTTGGCATCGAGCAGTGGATGGTGGTAGGCGATTCGCGGTTCGAGTTGCTTGCTGTTGGGGCGGCAGAAGCGGCCGGAGTGCGTCAGTTGCAGGCCGACGCACAGGTCGTCGGTCGTGCCGAACACTTGTCGGTGAGCGGCCAGGCATTCGTCGAGCAGCGCGGCGAGTCCCACCCGGTTGGCCGGCACGGCGAGCGTTTGGTTGGGATTCGCCCGGCCGTCGGGCTGCACGGCTGCCGCTTCGCCCCCCCAGATCAGCTTGGCCCCACTGAGGCCAAAGTTGCGCCAGCGGCGGAGCGTCAGCTCGCTGGGGGAGCCGTCGCGGTTGGCGTCCCACCCTTCCATCGGATGGATGCACCAGCGGTTGCCGCAGGCGAGCGACCCCAACTGAATGGGCTGGGCCAGCGGCGAACCAGCCGTCGCTGTCAGGATCGTCTCATCGACCGGCAATTCCAGCCCGAGCTCGTCCAGTCGCTCGCGCAGGGCGGCGACCGTTTTGAGCTGCGCGATTTTGGGGTAGTCGGACATTCGGGAAAGGACGAACGACGCTTATGTGCGTTTCAGCCTGTGGCGCAACCATTAAGTAGGCTATTCGATTTCCACAAGTCCCAACTTTTTCAAGTACTCCGCTGCATTGGAAATCTGCTGCGCCGTAACGGACCAACCGAACTTCTCGGCCACCGATGCCAATTGGTCCGAAGTCGCAGTCTTTCCACCAAGCATGAACAAAGTTTTCGCTGCGATTGAAAGGCGGATGTAGTCTTGTTCCGATGCACTTTTTAACACCCCCGCCGCAATTTGAAGGCTATTCCACTCCTTGGAATACTTGCTTGCCTTTGACTCCGCGGTGCGTTGGCCCGCTTCGTTGAGGCGAAAATCGTACCGGGCAACCTCGAATCCGAACCTGTCAATCGCTCCACCGCTCGCCGTACTGCTATCCAGAAAACCAAGGCCAAGCAGGCGATCCACGGCACCGGCGACTTCCGAGGAATAGGGACCGTAGTAGTGGGCGCGAAACCCCAATTCGTCCAACCTACCGGTTAGCACGCCAAGGAAGTAGATCGTCTTTTGGAGTTTGGTTTTGCCGCGAATCTCGCCTCCCATGGCATGCAAGGAAAGATGCACGAAATCGTAAGAATTCATGGTTTCACTCCAGCGAGCGACTTGAGGCACGCAGACTCGATCGCTTCTTGGATTCCCTCTTTGGCATGACGGCAATGTTTATTCTTCTCCGCCGCGGTAGGCCACGCAACGGGGGCGTACATCTGGACGTATTGGTCGATATAGGCTTCGTTAATCGAGGCGAACAACGTGGATTCGCTTTCGAAGGTTCGCGGCGGAGAAGTGGCCACCAAGATTCCAGCCTCATCGTTGCGAGAGGACTCGCGCACCGACCGCACGCTGAAGGAATGCGCAATTACAAACGCCGGATCAATCTCCATCTTGAATTGACTCGACAGCAGGCTCGCAACCTCCATTTCGATAGCCGCCCGAACGGCGTCGTTTTCCTTTTTTCCCAACGCCATCACTAGCTCCCGCACGTCTTCCCTGAAGTCCCGTACTTTGCGCGTAAAAACTCGCTTCAAAAGTCTGCGCTCGATGAGCCGCTGCAAGAGCGATCCACATTTCGGCAAGTGAGGAGCGGCAAACGCCTGCATGAAGCGGGCATCGTCCCAAGTCAGGTACTTCTTCACGAACGCTTCAGAATCATCGAATGCATAGAGCTCGACTAACTCAGGGTACTGATCCACTTCAACGCCGAGCATGATCGCGCGAACGATCATCTGGTCGGAGATCAATCGCACCTTGTGCCGATAAACATTTCTCGTCAGGTAGTACTTCGCCAGCACGAACTGTTCGATCGTGTGGATCCCGTCGGGATCGATCATTAACTCTTCCTCGTCGCGCGCTCCTTCGAGACAGAGGGATCGATGCATCTGGTGAATGTCAAATACGCCGTACTGAACTCCACAAAAATAGCTGTCGCGCAAAAGATAGTCCTGCTTGTCCGCATCGAGTGGACCGGACACGATGCTCCTCAGAGCGGGTCGGCCTTGCCCTGGCCCAAGGAGTTGAATGACTTCGTCGCATCTGACTCGTCCAAGGATGTCGAGAAGTTCCGAATCCGTTTGAATCACTTTGGCCGTCACCAATTCGTGTATTTTTTCTTTCTTCTGCTCAGCGTGCAGTTTTGTTCGATCGGCATATCGCTCCAAAGCATATTCCGAAACGTGGCTAAAAGGCCCATGCCCGATGTCGTGGAGCAGCGCCGCGCACTCGACCAGTTCCGCGTCGTCATGCATGCCGAGCGAGCGGGCCATGAGACCGGCCACGTGTGCAACGCCGAGCGTGTGATCAAAGCGTGTGTGGAGGGCGCCTGGATATACGAGGCTAGCCATCGCAAGCTGTCGGATTCCACGCAGACGTTGAAGCGGCCGTGTTTCGACGAGTCTGGCGACGGCGCGCGGCAGGCCGATAAACCCGTGAACTGGATCGCGAACCTGAAACGTCATCGGCCCTCCACCGAGATTTCGGATCGGATCGCTTTATACGAGTGGACAGATTGGCTGTCAATCGAGTCCTTGCTGGAAAGAATGCGGTCCACTCTAGCGGGTAAACGGCTGGCGTGTGAAAACCTATTGCAAAGCAGCGGATCGGTCGGCATTCGACCCGTCACCGTGAATAATCATGAGCGTGTTTGCAACCGAGTTCATTACTCCTTCTCGGTGATGCAGTACAGCCGGCTTACGCCGCGCAGCAAAAGCTGATCCCCCGCCAAGGCCGCCGACGACCAGAACATGTCGTCCAACTTGTTGGTGGCGAGTATCTTCAGCTCCGGTCCCGGCTGGAGGACAAAGGTCTGTCCGCTTTCGTCCAGGCAAAAGACTTTGCCGTCGGCCGCCCAGGGAGACGACGTGAAGCCGCGGGCCGAGGGCAATCGCTCTTTGTAATGCTGCTCGCCCGTCTTGGCGTCATAACAGGCAACGACTCCGCTCCGCTGGTCGGCCACGTACAGGCAACCTTCGTAGAGCAGGGGCGAGGCCATTGGCGGACCCGAACGGCCCACGCTCCAGGCGACGCCGGCGCTCGTGGTTTCGCTTCCCATTGGTGTGATATCTCCATCGGCGCCGGCCCGGATCGCCGACAACGGTCCCGCGCCCCCCATGCCGCCGCCGGTGCCGACGTAGAGAAGTTCGTCGTCGGCCGTGGGAGACGAGCGAGCGCCACCCGCGTTGCCCCCCATTTCCCAGAGCAGCTTGCCGCTCGCCGGATCGTACGAGCGGGTCGTCGCGCCCGAGATCACCAACTCGGTTCGCAGCTTGTTCTTCCAGACGAACGGCGTACACCAGTTCGATTTCTCATCCCGCTTCACGCGCCACAGTTCGTCACCCGACTTTTTGTCGAAGGCGGCCAGGAACGACTGCTCCTCGTTGTCGCATAGGATAAAGAGCCGATCCCCTTCGAGTGCGGGCGAGCTGCCGGTCCCCCAGCCCGCCATCATCGGGTACGTGCCCAGGTCTTTGCTCCACAAGAGCTTTCCCTCCAGGTCGTAGCAATACAGGCCGGTCATGCCGAAGTAGGCATACAGCCGCTCGCCGTCGGTCACGGGCGTTTCGGAAGCAAAGGTGTTGGTTCGATGCGTGGGGATCGTTGGCTTGGCCTGTTTGGCAAGTTGCTCCCAGAGGGTCTTGCCCGACTGGCGGTCGAGGCAGAGAACCTTCCATTGATACACGGCATCGGGCGGAGCGCTGGGCCGGCCAAAGCCGCCGCCGAACCCGCCCGGCCCACCCGGCGGACGCTGTCCGCCGGGACGACGCTGTCCACCCTCAGGCCGAGGAGCGCCTTTGTCGCGTCGCTCGGCCTGTTCGCCGCGCGGCGGACGGCCTCCTCCGGGCGGTCCAAAACCGCCCCGTCCTTCGCCGCCACCTCCCCCGCCGAATCCGCCGCCGGCCGGCTTCTGCTGGTTTTCAGTAATCGCCGTCGTCACAAAGATATTGTCCCCCCACACAATCGGCTGCGACCAAGCGACGCCCGGCACTTCGATCTTCCAGGCGATGTTCTTCTCGGCGCCGTCCTTCTCGTCGCTCCACTCGCTGGGGGCTTGCGAGCTGGTCGATCGTCCCGCAGCCGATGGGCCGCGGAACTGGGGCCAATCCTCGGCCCGGGCGAGTCCGGCGTGGGAAGCAACGCCCAACGCCACAACTGCTAGCAATCCAATGCGCATTTCAAGACCTCCGGTCGGTGACAAGCGGGAGAATTCCCCACGCATAAACCCCGCCGGGAAGCAAAGGTAGCGGTCGCCCGTCAAGTCGGAGGCTTTCGGGCGACTACGGCCGCTTGACCGCGCTCAACACGGCCGCGGTGGCCGGCGACTTGTTGAGCACGTAGAAGTGAATGCCCGGCACGCCGGCGTCGATCAGCTCTTGCACCTGGCGAGTCGCCTGCCGCACGCCCGCTTGAAACTGCGACTCGGCGTCGTCCTGCGACGACAGCTCGGCGATAAAATCGTCCGGCAGCTTGGCCTTGCACAGTGCCGTGATCCGCTGGATTTGAGCCAGGTTGGTTACGGGCAGGATGCCCGGCACGATCGGCACGCGAATATCCAGCTCGCGGCAGCGATCGCGAAAGCGGAAGAAATCGGCGTTGTCGTAAAACAGTTGCGTAATCACGCAGTCGCCGCCGGCCGCGACTTTGCGTCGCAGGTTTTCCAAATCGGCATGCGGGCTGACAGCTTCCTGGTGTGTTTCGGGATAGCCGGCCACGGCAATGCTCAGCGAAGGGAACTCCTCGCGAATCATCGCCACCAGTTCGGCCGCATAGCAGAAGCCGCCGGCCGTGGGCGTGAACTCGGTCTGGCCCTTGGGGGGATCGCCGCGGAGGGCGACGACGTTTTCGATTCCCCGGCCCCCCGCCTCGCGCAGGTAACCGCGCAGGTCGTCCACCGTCGAGCCGACGCACGTCAGGTGCGAAGCGACCCGCACTCCGAACCGCTGGCGCACCTGGTGGGTGATCTCGAGCGTCTTGTCGCGGGTCGATCCCCCCGCGCCATAGGTGCAGGTAATCACGTCGGGCTGGAAGGCCATCAGGTGCTTGACGCTGTCGTACATCGCCTCTTCGGCGGCGGACGACTTGGGCGGAAACAGCTCGAACGACAGGTTCAAGGGGCGGGTGGGATAGAACGGCATGGAACGCTGCTAAAGCACGGAAATCGGAGAACTCGAATCGCCTTCCCATCTTAGTCAGCGCGGGGCCGATTGTCGCGGCGGGGAGAGGGCTTGCTCGAGGCATTCGAACCAGGGAGAAGGCTGCCGGCTATGCCTCCCGCTCCAAAATTTGCCCTACCGCAATTCGCCGGGTATGTTAACGAGGAGGAGTTCGCAGCGGCGCCGGCTCGGCGGGAGCCTCGCCCTCCCGACTCGCCTCGCCCTCCCGGATCACTCCTTCCCGAATCGTTCGCCAGCCAAGATGCTGTTATGGGCGTGGTCTACTTTCGACGCTTTCGCATGGAGTACGACCTGGCCGGGCCCCTGTTCCCCGAGCCGGCGACTCCAACCGATTATTCCCTGCTCCCCTGGGACGACCGGCTGCTCGACGCCCACGCCGACACCAAGTTCCGCTGCTTCCGCCTCGAAATGGACGCCAACGTCTTTCCCTGCCTCGGCGAACGCGACGGCTGCCGGCGGCTGATGACCGAGATTGCCCGCCGCTCGGGATTCGTCCCCCAATCGACTTGGCTGTTGCAGCACTGGCCGGTCCAGCAGCGCCGGCCCGAGTTGTGCGGCACCATACAGGGGGTTGCCGATACCGGCCTGGGGGCCATCCAGAATATCGGCGTCACGCAGCCGCACCGGGGGCGGGGCCTGGGAAGCGTGCTGATGTGGCACTCGCTGGCCGGCTTCCGGCGGGCGGGCATCGAGCGGGTCTATTTGGAGGTCTCGGCCGACAACCTAGGTGCCTGCCGCCTGTACGAGCGGCTCGGATTCCGGCGGACGAAGGTGGTCTATAAGGCTTCGGAGGTTGCGTTCGCCGAATGCTAGGGTTAAGACAGACGGGGGATATGCCGCCCCCTTTTTATGCTTACCCTCGCCCGCGCTCGCTTTCGTGACTCAAAAAACCTACTCCCACCAGTTCTCGTGCGGTTTGACTTTGGTCGCCGAAGAGATGGACTGGCTCGAATCGGCTGCGTTCGCCCTGCTCGTTCCTGCCGGTTGTGCTTATGAGCCGGCCGACAAGCTGGGGCTGGGCAATTTAACCTGCGAAATGGCCCAGCGCGGTGCCGGAGAGCGCGACAGCCGGCAATTCCTGTCCGATCTAGAGAACTTGGGCGCCGATTCGTCAGCCTCGGTGTCGATCGCCCACACGTCGGTGGGCGGGGCGATGCCGGCCGAAAGCCTGCCGGCGGTGCTGTCGATTTATGCCGACCTAATGCAGCGGCCGCACCTGCCCGAAGACCAGTTGGAAGACGCCCGCCTGGGCGTGCTGCAAGAGGTTCGTTCGATCGAGGACGATCTGGCCCAAAAGCTGATGCTGGGGCTGCGTCAGCGGCACTATGCCGATCCGTGGGGCCGCAATCCGCAGGGAACGATCGAGACCGTCGCCAGCCTGACGATGGCCGACGTTCGCCGCCATTGGCAACAGCTCTATTCGCCGCGGGGAGCGATTTTGAGCGTCGCCGGCAAGATCGACTGGCCCGCGCTGCGCGACCAGGTAGCGGCGCTGTTTGGCGATTGGAAGGCGGCGCCGGCGACTAAGCTGCAAGAAACGCCGCCGCCGCGCCGCTACCAGCATGTGCAGGTGGAATCGAGCCAGACGCACATCGGCCTGGCGCTCGACGGCGTTTCGTATTCGCAGGAAGACTATTTTCAGTTGCGTGGAGCGGTGGGCGTTTTGTCCGATGGGATGAGCTCGCGGCTGTTCACCGAAGTCCGCGAGAAGCGGGGCCTGGTCTATACCGTGTATGCGATGTGCCACTCGCTCAAGGATCGGGGCAGCATCCTGGCGTATGCCGGAACCACCGCCGAGCGGGCCCAGGAAACGCTCGACGTAATGACCGCCGAAATTCGCAAGCTGTACGAGGGAGTGACCAAGGACGAGCTCGACCGGCTGAAAGGTCGCATCAAGCGGGCCTTGATCATTCAGCAGGAGAGCAGCCCATCGCGGGCCGGCTCGATCGCCCTCGACTGGTACTACCTGGCGCGGATTCGCCCGCTGACCGAGCTGCGCCAGATCATCGACAACCTCACGGCCGACGGCATCAATGCCTGGCTCGCCGCCAACGCCCCGCGCGACTTGACCGTCTGCACCGTCGGCCCCGAGCCGCTGGAGTGGAAAGAGTAGGGCCGATTGGCAAGTCGCCCGCGTGCGATGCCCCTGAAAATGCCGCGCTGCACCCCTCGCTAAACGCTCCTCTTCCCATCGACCTATGCAATTCCGCCACCACAAGCTCGCCAATGGCCTCGAGATCGTCGCCGAGATCGCTCCCAACGCCTACTCGTCGGCCTACGCCTTCTTCGTCCGCACAGGCGCGCGCGACGAGAACGACCAGATCTCCGGCGTCAGCCATTTTCTCGAACACATGGTGTTCAAGGGCTCGGCCAAGCGGTCGGCTGCCGACGTGAACCGCGATCTCGACGACCTCTCGTCCAGCTCGAACGCCTATACCAGCGAAGAGCAAACGGTCTATTACGCCACCACCCTGCCTGAGGATCAGGAGCCGCTGGTCGAGTTGCTCTCCGACATGATGCGCCCCGTGCTGCGGCAGGAAGATTTCGAGACCGAGAAGCAGGTGATTCTCGAGGAGATCGCCAAGTACGACGACCAGCCTCCCTATGGAGCCCATGAAAAGAGCATGGCGGCCTTCTTCGGCGCGCATCCCTTGGGCCGCAGCGTGCTGGGCACGGTCGAAAGCGTGGGCGAACTGGCCCGCGACCAGATGCTCGGCTACTTCGAGCAGCGCTACAGCCCGCGAAACATGGTGCTGGCCGCCGCCGGCAACATCGACTGGGAGAATCTCATCCGCCAGGCCGAGCGGCACTGTGGGCCGTGGCAGGCGTTCGACGCGCCCCGGATCAAGGCCGATGTGATCCCGCACGAGGCCTTTCAGGTGATCCACAAGCCGCAAGCGGTGCAGCAATATGTAGTGCAGGTGGCCGGCGCGCCGGCCGCCGAAGACGACGACCGTTATGCCGCCCGCCTGCTGGCGACGATCGTGGGAGACGACACCGGCAGCCGGTTGTTTTGGGAACTGGTCGATTCGGGGCTGGCCGAGTACGCGGCGATCGGTGCCCACGAGTTCCAGCACGCCGGCATCTACCTGACCTACCTGAGCTGCTCGCCTGAAAACGCGGCCGAGAACATGGCCCGTGTCCGCGATTTGCTGGCGGAAGTCGAAACTGGCGGCATTACGCCCGCGGAGCTGCTGCAGGCCCAGAACAAGATTTGCGCTCACATCGTGCTGCAGTCCGAGCGGCCGACGAGCCGGATGTTTGCGGTCGGCAATGGGTGGATTCAGCGGCAGCAATACAAGACGGTTCGCGAGGCGGTCGCCGCCTATCGGGAGGTCACGCTTGACGACATTGCGGCCGTGCTGAAGAAGTATCCTTTCAGCCGCCCGGCGACCGTCGCCGTCGGCCCGCTCGAGCAACTGGCCGAGCCGTAGGGCTGGTAGCCACATGCAGGCGTAATTCTCCATTTCCTGCCGAACCTGCTGGCTGACTTTTTCGTCCCTGGCGAATAGAATGCAGGTGGTGCCCGAGCCGGGATTGCTGCATAGCTCTTTTTCCCGGCGTCGTTTGCCGCACCTTACAGGAAAGGAACTTGCGTGGAAGTTACCCTCAGCCAGCCGGTCGTGCGGAACAATTCCCAGCACAGTTTCGAGTTGGCTCAGGCGGCCGCTCGCGAAGCCGAGGAGAACCGCGGGCAAAATGTGATTGTGCTGGACATGCGGGATCAAACGTCGATTTTCGACTACTTCGTCATCGCCACCGGCACCAGCAACCGCCAATTACGGGCGATCAGCGACTCGATCGACGACGTGCTGCAAAAGCAGTTCGGGCACGCCCGCGTCGGGCGCGAGGGCTACGAAGACAGCCACTGGATTTTGCTCGACTACGGCTCGATCGTGATCCACCTGTTCGACGACAAGCACCGCGATTTCTACCGGCTCGAAGATCTGTGGGCGGGGGCCCAGCCGGTCGCCTGGAAGTAGGCGCATCGCCGGCGGGCGTTGATTACAATGGCGGCGGTTTCGCCCAGTCCTGGTTCCGCCGCATCGCATTGAGCCGGCGGGATCCACCTCCCCGAGGCTCGCCATGCCCAGTCGCCGCCAGTTTCTTGCCGCATCCTCCGCCCTTGCCGCCGTCGCGATCGCCTCCCCGGCCCGCGCGATCGAACCGATCCCCCGCAACGGGCAGGCCAAATTCAAGTTCAGCCTGGCGGCCTATAGCTACCGCGAACTGCTCAAGGGGGATTCGCCCAAACTGTCGCTCTCCGACTTTGTCGAAGACTGCGCCAAGCTGGGGCTCGAGGGGACCGAGCTCACTTCGTACTACTTTCCCAAAAGCACTACGCCCGAATACCTGCGGACGCTCGCCCGGCAGTGCTTTCGGCTGGGGCTCGATGTTTCGGGAACCGCCGTGGGGAACGATTTCGGCCATCCCGCCGGCGAGCAGCGGAGCCAGCAGATTGCCAGCGTCAAGCAGTGGATCGAGTATGCCGAGATTCTCGGCGCGCCGGTAATTCGCATTTTTGCCGGACACGCCAAGAAGGAGCAGACCGAGGCCCAGACGCACTCGCTGATGGTGCAGGGGATCGAGGAATGCTGCGACTATGCCGGCAAGCATGGGGTGCATCTCGCGCTGGAGAACCACGGCGGGCCGACAGCGACCGCCGAGGGGCTGCTGAAGTTCGTGCGCGACGTGAACAGCCCCTGGTTCGGCGTCAACCTCGACAGCGGCAATTTCCACGGCGAAGACCCCTACGGCGAACTGGCCCGGATCGCCCCCTACGCGTTGAACGCGCAGATCAAGGTCGTCATGTCGGGGCCGGACAAGAAAAAGGTTCCCGCCGATTTCGGGCGGCTCGCCAAGATCTTGCGCGAGGCGCACTACCGCGGCTACGTCGTGCTGGAATACGAAGAAGCGGGCGACCCGCGCGAAGAGAGCGCGAAGTACATGGAGCAGGTCCGCGAAGCGTTCGCGTAGGCCAAAGGCCAGCAACCAGGGATCAGGGATCAGGGATCAGGGATCAGGGGCCGGCGGGCGGCTTTGATTGCTCGAACTGCTCGCGCACCCGAATCATCGTCGCCGGCTTGTTGGTGATTACGCCGTCGATGCCGGCGGCCATGAACTCGGCCGCCCGCTGCGGATCGTCGATCGTATAAACCCACGCCTTTTTGCCCAGCGAGTGGATCAGGTCGATCTGCCCTCGGCGGAGCTTCTCGTGGTTCCAGACGATCACGTCGGCCCCCGTGGCGGCAGCCGCCTTAATCTGCTCGTCGCTAGCCCCCTTGCCGCTGAGCGTACATAGCGCCAGCGTCGGCGACAGCTCGCGGCAGGCCCGCACAAACTCCCAATCGAACGCCTGCACGACGACCCGGTCGATTAGCTTCTCTTTTTCCAGCAGTTTGACGAGCGTCGCCGCGTCCCCCGCTTTGCGCTCGATCAGCGTCGTCGAACCGGCTTGAATGACCACCAGCGACTCGGCGAGCGTCGGCAGCCGGGCAGAGGCGAACGTCTCGTCGAACCACGTGCCCGCATCGAGGCGTTGCAGCTCGGCCAGCGGCACGTTCTGCACCAGCAGCTTGTCTTTGCCCCACAGCACCTGCGAATTGGTGGTGCGATCCAGAATTTCGTCGTGAATGACGATCGGCACCCCGTCGGCCGAGTGGTGGTAATCGAGCTCGACCAAGTCCGACTTGGCGTCGATCGCTTTGGCAAAGGCCGGCAGCGTGTTTTCTGGCGCGACGCTGCTGTTGCCCCGATGGGCCACGATCAGCACCCCCTCGGTCTGCACCAGCTTGCGGGCCGGCGTCGCCTCGGCAGCGATCAGAGAAGCAGTACTCACAAGCATCCACACCAGAAGCATCCACAAGACCAGCAAGCCACGCAACATCGCACCCCTCCAATTCTCTTCTACTCGACGGTCACGCTCTTGGCCAGGTTCCGCGGCTTATCGACATCGCACCCGCGGAGGATGGCAATGTGATATGCCAGCAACTGCAACGGAATGATCGACACCAACGGCGACAGGAACTCTTCCACCGCGGGGACGTAGATCACGTCGTCCGCCAGGCGGCCCACATCCTTGTCTCCCTCGGCGGCAATGGCGATCACCGGCCCTCCCCGAGCCTTGATCTCTTCCAGGTTCGACATCACTTTGTCGTACACCCATCCCTGCGGCATGATGAAGACGCTGGGCGTTTCGTCATCGACCAAGGCGATCGGCCCGTGCTTCATTTCGGCAGCCGGGTAACCTTCGGCATGAATATAGCTGATTTCCTTCAGCTTGAGGGCCCCTTCCAGTGCGGTGGGAAAGTTGTATTGCCGCCCCAGATACAGCACGGTCGAGGCGTGGCAGTATTTACCGGCGATCCGCCGCACCTCGCTATGCACATCGAGCGTGCGGCGCATCGTATCGGGCAGGCGGCGGAGGGCGGCGATGATCCGCTGCCCCGCCTCGAAGCTCAAATGCCGCATCCGGCCGAAGTACAACGCCAGCATGGCCAGCGTGATGCACTGCGACGTGTAGGCCTTGGTCGAGGCGACCCCAATTTCCGGCCCGGCATGCAGATAAACGCCGCCGATTGCTTCCTGGGCGATCGTGCTGCCCACTACGTTGCAAATCGCCAACGTTGGGTGTCCTTTGCGCTTCATCTCGCGCAGGGCGGCCAGCGTGTCTGCCGTTTCGCCGCTTTGCGTAATGGCGAATAGAAGCGTGCCGCTATCGACCGGCGGATTCCGATACCGCAGCTCGCTGGCGTATTCCACTTCGACCGGAATCCGGGCCATGTCCTCCAGCAGGTACTCGCCCATCAGGGCCGCGTGCCAACTGGTGCCGCAGGCAGTCAGGATGATGCGATTCACCTGCCGCAGTTCTTGCGGCGTCAGGTTCAGCCCGCCGAACTTGGCGGTCGCGTCTTCGTCGTTCAGGCGGCCGCGCATCGCGTTCTCGACCGCCTCGGGCTGCTCGAAGATTTCCTTGAGCATGTAGTGCGGGTAACCACCCAGATCGACCTCGTTGGCCTCGATATTCAACTCGTGAACCAGGTGCTCGATGCGGCCCGTGTCGCGATGGGCCACTTCCAACTTGTCGGCGGTGACCACGGCAATCTGATGGTCGGCCAGATAGACGATCTTGTCGGCGTAGCCGGCCAGGGGCGAGGCATCGCTGGCGACGAAGTGCTCGCCATCGCCCACGCCCACGACCAGCGGGCTTCCCTGGCGGGCGACGACGATCGCGTCGGGCCAGTCGCGGAATAAAATCACCAAGCCATAAGTTCCGCGCAGCTTGCTAAGGGCCTTGCCCACCGCGGCCAACGGCAGCGAGTACGGATCGTCGGTGACAAACTCTTCGCGCCGCTCGGAAAACTTCGCCAGGTAGCTGGCGATCAAGTGGGCCACCACTTCCGTGTCGGTCGAACTGTGAAATTCATACCCTTCGGCCAGTAGCTTTTCTTTGAGCGGCAGGTAGTTCTCGATCACGCCGTTGTGAGCGAGCGCCAGCACGCTTCGGCCGGCGAGTCCGCCAAAGTGCGGATGGGCGTTCGCCTCCGACGGAACTCCATGGGTCGCCCAGCGGGTGTGGCCGATTCCCAAGTTGCCCGGCGTCGGCTGTTCAACCAGCCGATCGGCCAGCGATTCGATCCGCCCGACCGCCTTGGTCACATGAAACCGGCCCTCGGGAGAAAGCGTTGCCAATCCCGCGCTGTCGTACCCCCGGTATTCGAGCCGCCGCAGGCCATCCAGCAGGAATTCTTCGGCCCCGCGAGAGCCGACGTAGCCCACGATTCCGCACATCTTGCCGCGCTCCTTCCGCCCTGGGTGATTTCGACAACGACAAGTGTAGGTCGCCCGCGGCCGCCGAACCACGGCGGATAACGTAGCGGCCCTGTCACCTCGGCTAGCCTTCCTAAGTCTTGGTCTGCACAGCAGTTGCGGCGACCGAGATGAATTGATTCCCGCCCTTGAAGCAGTTGCTGTTCGCGAGATTCTACAGCGAGGCCGCGACCAACTCGACATTCTCGAAAGATTCATGCGACAGCCGCATGTCGCTAACACGGGCCAAATACCTTGGCGAGCGTCGAACCGTTGGGGGGCGTCGGTGGCGGGTCAACCCGTTCGGCACAGCCCGACCCGCACAATCGACACCGCACAGCCCGCCCGCTGCGCCCCGATCCTTAACGCAAAGCTTGCACGAAGTTCACCGGCTCAACATCGCGGCTTTATGAACGTCGCGACATTGATCTCAGCCGCGAAGTGGGAACCGCCCCGCCAGAGGCACCCAAGTCAATCATTTGTCGTCACCCAGCAAGCCCAGCATGACTATCGACTCCTCTACGAACGCCACTCGCACCAGGTTCCGCCGCGGGTTCACTTTGGTTGAACTTTTGGCGGTCATCGCCATCATCGGCATCCTGGTCGCCCTGCTGTTGCCGGCGATTGGCCTGGCTCGCGAAGCGGCCCGCAATGCCGCCTGCTCCAACAACCTGCGGCAGTTCGGCACCGGCTTGCACAGCTATGCCGAGCAACACCGCGAGGCATTTTGCTCCGGCTCGTTCGATTGGCTGCTCGACGGTTCGCCGACCGATGTCGGCTGGGTGACCGATCTAGTGGACCTCGGCTTCACGCCGGGCAAACAAGCGTGCCCCTCGAACCCGGCCCTCGGGGCCGACGCCCTCGACGACTTGCTCGCGCTCAATACGTCGTCCCCGGCGTTCGTCGGCGCGGCAAGCTGCGTCAACGTCTATGGCTCGCCGCCAAAAAAAGCGCCCGACAACACGTTGGTCTGGGATCCCGCGGGATTCATCGCCAGCCCCGCCTCTGGTTCGGGGCTGGGAGGGGGCGCGAGCCCCGCGCGGCGCAGCTTCGTCGAAAGCGCCATCCTGCAGGAGAATTACAACACCAACTATACCGCGTCGTGGTTCCTGGTTCGCAGCGACGTGCAGCTCGACGCGGCCGGCAATCTGCGCGGGGCGAAGCCCTCCTGCCCTGTCTCGACGCTCAGCCGGAACTCGACCCGCGGCCCGCTCAAGCGGCCGCTGCTCGACGCTTCGACCACGCCGGGCAGCCTGGTGCCGATGCTGGGCGACGGCGCCGCCTCGGGCCGCACGCTCTCCGACACGTTGGGGGACTTGGCGGTGGGCACGATGCTGGTGGTCCCTTTCACGCGCGGTCCGGTGCTCAAGACGGACGGCCCGTACGGCAGCGCCTTAAGCGCTCCCGGCGGCTTCTCGACGCCTGACAAGGCGGTTTGGTGGCCCGTGTGGACCAAGGGGTGCCTGCAAGATTATCGCCAGTTCGCCCCGGTTCACCGCGGCGGTTGCAACATCGTCTTCGCCGACGGCAGCGTTCGCGGGTTCAAAGACGACACCGACGACGGCCGGCTCAACAACGGTTTCGGATCGGTCGGCGACTTCAACAACGACGTGGTCGAGTTGCCCACCGACGATGTGTTTAGCCTGTACTCGCTCGACGCCAAAAGACTTTAGGAATTCCCGCAGCAGCCGCGGATGGTTCTGCGGCTGCCAACTACCCGTTCTGTTTCAACCCATTCTGTTCTAGGAGATCGTTTGATGAAGAAGCGCGGTTTCACGCTCATCGAGCTGCTGGTGGTCATTGCGATCATCGGCATTATCATCGCCCTCTTGCTGCCGGCCCTGTCGCTGGCTCGCGAGGCGGCACGCAATGCCCAGTGCAAAAACAACCTGCGGCAATTCGGCATCGCCCTGCACAACTTCGCGGATAAAGATCCGGCCGGCCGGTTCTGCACCGGGGCCAGTGACTTCCGCCGCGACGGATGCATGGACACCTATGGCTGGGTGGCCGACATCGTCAACATGGGCGCCGGCAAGGTCAGTGAGATGACCTGTCCGACCAGCCCGATGCTCGGTTCGGAAAAGCTGAACGACCTGCTGGGCCAAGACAGCAACGACGGAAAAGACGGCGCCGATCTGAACCGTCTGAGCGCGGGCGTCTGTGGCGCAAGCGATTGGAAGGGGGCCGCCGGGCCCGTTCCGGGTGAGTTCGGTGGCACGGCCCTCTCCACTCCGGAGCGCGGTACCTTGGTCGCCTGGGCCATTATGGACGCGGGGTACAACACGAACTATGCCGCGAGCTGGTTTCTCGCCCGTGGCGGACCGCGCGTGGACCATAACGGGACGGATCTGGTCACGGCCGGCATCGCGGCCGGCGAAGGCCTGAAAGGCGTGAACAGCACGACCGGCCCATTGACCCGCCGATTGGCCGAATCGGGCCTGCAACCCACTTCGAACATTCCCCTGCTCGGCGATGGAGCCCCCGGCGACATCGACGAGGCGTCGCTCTCGCAGGACATCAAGCGCAGCGATGCGGATTGGATTGGAGTGATCCAAGGCACCAGCACGACGAGCAGGAACGAGCGGCTCTACATTCCGCAGGGCGCGCTGCTGACCGAGGCGATGAACGACGGGCCGGCGTTTTACGTCGGTACCAACGACATGAGCTTGTGTCCCGCCCAGGGCACGGTGCTGACGACCCAACTGCGGCAGGAAATCGCCGGGCGGATCAATCCCCCCACCGCGTCGAGCGGAACGTTTCTGCAAGACACGCGCGACTGGTTCGCAACTCACGGCGGTGGGACGAAATCCAGCCTGAACATCCTGATGGCGGACGGCGCGGTCAAGTCTTTCAACGATTTGAACGGCGACCGCTTCATGAACCCGGGCTTCCCGGTGGATTTGAGCGGCACGACTCCTCCCGGCGACTCCGGTCCCATCGGTTACGTCGATTCGACGCTGGAACTTCCTCCGGGAGAGATCTTCAGCGGCGTGTTCCTGCAGCGCCTGACCAAGGCCAAGTTCGAGTAGGTCGAGGAACCTGCTGAATTCTCGGCTGAATGATTGACCCATCGACTGGCGGGCGGAGTCGATTGCTCCGTCCGCCAGTTCTTCCGCTTCATTCGTCTTCGCGACAAGCTTGAGGAATCGTTGATGTGGCGCGCGTTTTGGATTGCCGCTGCCCTCGCCGGCGCGGCTTGGGTCGTTGTCGTTTGGGCCTCTGCCAGCGCGACATTCTTGTTACACCACCCAATGCACCCCACGGTGCGAATCGAAATCGACAAGCAAACGGGTGGGGCGATCGTGATGCGCGAAGCGTCCCTCGAGCAGGCCGCCGTCGCCGCAGTCGGCTCGCCCGTGGCGGATGCCCAGGAAACCGAGTACGACTTCGGCACGATGAACCCGCTGACGATGGGCAAGCACGAGTTTGTCATTCGCAACGTCGGCCAGGGCCCGTTAAATCTGCGGGTCGGCCCCACCTCGTGCAAATGCACGGTCAGCGGGCTCGACAAGCAAACCGCCGCCCCCGGCGAAACGGCCACCGTCACACTCGAATGGAACACGGGCAAGTCTCCGCTCTACTCGCACTACGCAACGATCTATACCAACGATCCCGAAAAAAAGTCGCTCGACCTGCGCGTCTTGGGCCGGGTGCGAATGCAGATTGGGGCGGACGTGCCCGAGATCGTCCTTCCCAGCCTGGAGCCCGACCGTGCGGCCACCGCCGAGGTGCTGCTCTACTCGCAAATCTGGGACTCTTTCTCGGTCGAAAGCCTCGATTCCAAACTGCCGGGCCTCGCCTGGAAGGTCGAGCCGGTCGAGCCGCAACAGGCGCCGCAACTTGCCGCCACCGCGGTTCAAAAGCTGATGATCGCGTTGCCCGCTGACTTGCTCCAGGGAAAGTTCCGCGATTTGCTCCGCCTGCAAATTCGACCCAGCGAAGCGAACGCCGAAGTCCAGACCCTCGAACTTCCGCTGCACGGCACGGTGCAGCGAAGGCTGGCGATCTACGGCTCGGGAATCAACAGCGACGCGGTCGTCGAACTCGGAACCGTCACGCAAGGGATTGGGAAGCGGCTCAAGCTGCTCGTCAAAATTCGGGACCGCGAGCCCACGCTGCCATGTCCCAAGCTGACGGCCAGCCCCGAGTTCCTCTTTGTCCAGCTTACGCCGCGCTCCGCGGGCGAGGCCGCGGGGCTGTACGACCTGACCATCGAAATTCCAGCCGGCACGCCCGCTTGCCAATACCTGGGCAACCCGCAGGGGACGATCGAGATCGAAACCGGCCACCCCCGCATTGAAGACCTGGAACTGAAGGTGCGGTTCGCGGTGCTCCAGGCAGCTCGAAACTAAGTCTCTCTTCTTCCATCAAGATTTTCTCGACCCAGACCATGCTAGACGCAAAAGCTCCAGCCAACGTGGCCGCGGTCGCCGAGGCGAGCCCCCCGGTTGCCTGCCGCGGGTGCCACGCGGCGAATCCGTCCCAGCGCCGCTTCTGCAGCGGCTGCGGACAATCGCTGTGGGAAACGTGTCCCAAGTGCAACGTTGCCTGCCCGGCCGACGAGCGCTTTTGCGGATCGTGCGGCGCCGACATCCCCGAACAACTCGGCGACCGCAGCCGCCAGTATCAGGCGAGATTGAGCGAAGCGCGGGAACTGTTCGCCACGTTTGAGTTCGACGCGGCCAGCGCGACCTTGCGCGGAGTCGCAGCCGTCGCCGACCCCCGTTTTGAACAGTGGCGGCAGTTGGCCCGCACCGAAATTGCCCGCGGAGAGGACCTGCGGAACACGCACCAGGCAGCCGCGGACCAGGCTCTCACCCAGGCCAGGCAGCACGTCCAATCGCACGCCTACGACGCCGCGGCCGCCGAGTTGGAAGCGATTCCCGCGCCCCTCCGCTCGCCCGAATGCAGGGCCTTGCTGAAGCGCGCCCACACCGCCCGCAAGGAACTGCTCGCCCTGGCGGCCGAAATTCGCATCGCCCTCAGCGAAAAGCGAACCGGCGACCTGCTGCCGAAAATCGAGCGGCTGTTGACCCTGAAGCCCGACCATCCGCAGGCGCTGTACATCGCCCAGCAACTGCGCGACGGCCTGGTGCGCGGGGCCAAGAAGCACCTTGCCGGCCACCGCTACCGCGAAGCGCTCGACTTGCTCGACCAGGTTCCGTCGTTCGTCCGCTCGGCCGATGTCGAAACGCTGGCCGATACCGCGGGCGAACTGGCCGCGCTCTTCGAGGGCCTCCAGCGGGCGCCGCTCGCCGACCGGCAAACGCTCGCTTTGGCCGAGCGATTGGTCGAGCTGGTCCCGGACAACGGTGAGGCGGCCAAGCTGCGGGACCGGCTGGCCGAGCGCTCCAAATCTCGACCGTCCGACCCACGGGTTGCCGCGCCGAACTGGACCTCGCCGCCAGAGCGCACGCCGTATGGCGCTGCCGTCGATGGGCTGGCGCATTGGACCCGCATTCCCGCGAAGAACGAAGCCGTGCGGGCAAACCTGGCGGAACATCCGGGGCAACTTTTCGTGGCGCTCGGCCTGGCGCTCGAAGGCTTGGGCGAAAGCGCCGTGCCGATCGACCTGACGCCGCGCGAGCGGGGCGGGATGCTTGAGATCTTGAACATGTCCTTGGGCGGACGCAAGAGCGCCGTCGCGGCAGCCTGGGGACTCGACCTTTCGGACTACGCGCTCAAGGCGATCAAACTGGCGAAAGATCTGAGGACCGGGGCAATCGTCGTCGAGGCCTGCGAAACCATTCTGCACGCTCGGCCCACGAGCGGCCCGGACATCGACGTGCGGCGGGCCGAGGCCCAGAACCGGACGCTCCGCGACTTTGTCGGCCGGGCGGGCGATCTCAAGGGAGCGCGCATTGCCATTGGCATTCCGGGCCAACGCGTGCTGGGCAGATTTTTCGAGCTTCCGCCGCTGCCGGCAAAAAAGGTAAACGACGCAATCAAGTTCGAAGCCCGGCATCAGTTGCCGATCCCGCTCGAAGAGCTGTGCTGGCTCGGACAGGTGCAGGCTCCCGCCCCCGCCAAGATTGCCGACGAGCAGCCGCGACGCGCGATGGTCGTTGCCGTCCGCGAGTCGCACATCCGCGATCGAATGGCGGCTTTCAAGGCGGCGGGGATTGGCGTCGATGTCGCGACCAGCGATTGCGTCGCCCTGCATAACGCGATCGCGCACGAGTTCTTCCGAACTGAGCCGTCGAGCGCCGAGCGTGCTGCCACCAAACCCGGAGCAATTTTCCTCCTCGATGTCGGAACCGAAAGCACCAACGTCGTCGTAAGCGGCCCGCACAGCCTCTGGTTCCGGACGATCGGCCAGGGAGGAGACAACGTCACCGGCGCGCTCGTCAAGCAGATCGGGCTGACCCAGCCGCAGGCGGAACAACTGAAGCGCGACCCGTCGCAGGCCCGCCGCTACGGCCCGTTGTGCCAGGCGATCGAGCCGCTGCTGGTGCAAATGGGAAGCAACGTCGAACGCTCGCTCGCCAACTATGCCAAGGACTTTCCCGACCAGCCGGTTCGCCAGATCTACGGCCTGGGGGGCGGGTTTGCAACCCACGGCTTGTTGCGGCACCTGCGGTTCGGCCGGTAGCGCGATTTGCCTCTGGTTTACAGCACTTTCGTTCGCTAATCGGCAAAATTATGGCGTAAGTCTTTTATCCAACGGCAGTTAACGTCGGTTGACGCGGTTTTTGAAGTTGCGTCAACCTGCCGGGCCTGTCGGCAAAAATCGGCCGTCTCGCAACCTCTTGTCTTTCCTCAGGTTGCGGCGAATCTCCTGGCTATCTGCCGGTCCGCCGCGGTTAACAAAACGGGCGAAATCGGCTTTGGCCGTAAACCTGGTATCGCTGCCCCTCGAAGGGCTGTCCGACCAGCGCACCGCGCGGCGAAATCGTTTCTTCGACCAAATTGCCAAGGAGCACCGGCCAGCTTCCCGCAGATGAAAGGAGAAGCCGCGCCTTGCCAAATCATAGCGAGCGTACAGTAACCTGTCAAGAAGGACACTATATTTTGCAGGTCGCCACTTTGTCGCGGCCCGGCTCGGATCTATCCGAAAGTTTTACATTGCATTGTCATAATTGAATCTATGCATTGACTTTGTAAACTCAAGGCCCGATAATGGAGAGAGTTGATCGCGTATCGCATTCGGGGGCTTTGAGTCCATGGCTGAAAACGAATCGCTCGACTTAGGCAACCCTGGTGGGCAACGTTGGAATCAATTCCACGATGCCGTTCGCAAGGGAAAATCGTCAAGAACGGCTGCCGAAATCGCTCAGCGAAAACTGCCCGCCGCGCTTCGGAAGGCGTTCAAGGAGCTCGTAGAGAGTGGAGTTCCATTTGACCGATTTATCGCGGCGAGGCACGACCTGAAAGCTCTTGCCCGGCTTGTTCGGCAGTGTGACGGACATGAGTACGCTCACTTGTTCGCTGAGGTGGCACGAGCCGCACCAATTAGCAGCGGCGAAGAATTGGTTCGTTCCTTCGTGAGTGGAATCGTCGAGCGAATTTCGGATCAGGTTTTGCAATCAGTTGTTGATTCGCCTAATTGGCAGTCTATTCGGAAGCTCACGGATTACCTGCGGGAAGTTCGAAATCATCTCGATGGCGAAATTCAGCGTATCTCCGAGAAGCTCGCAAAAGACCCAACCTGGAACCCGACACGGCGTAGGCGAAAGAAGGCCGAGAAGTCGGAGGATACAAAGCAGTTGTTAGGTATGTCGATAATGGGGATGACCAAGAAATGATGCCCTTCAGCTTTGCCTTTAGCAGACGAGGTGACCAAGGCGAAACCCGCCTGAGTTCTGGTAAAGAATTTCGATTCGATATTGAGGAGTACGTTCGTTACTTCTCGAAGCCGATCCCGCCACGCTTGGTCGATCTGTTGCGGATCGCTGCCGCCATCTACTTCACCGACCGTCTGGTTCGACGCAAGCAGCGAAAGCAACAGCGGTATTGGTCAAGATCACTCGCTCTTAAGGTTAAAGTAAACGACGCCGAATTTTGGACCACTCCTGAGATCCAAGAGTTATTGATCGAAGCCATCGAGTTCCTTTCCGACGACCGTTGGAACTTCACCTTTGAGCAAGATGATCATCGGCCGGCGACAGTAGTCCAAGGTAATCTATTCAAACGTCCAGAACATCAACAGGTAGTTCTCGCCAGTGGTGGGCTGGATTCGGCGGCTGGCCTAGGAGTTCAACTCGCAAATGAACCTTCAACCGTGCGCCTTCCGGTGACGGTGTGGCACCAGCCCATCCAGCGCAAAGTGGTACTGCAACAGCATCGACTCCTGAGCGCTCGATTTGAATCGCTTGCAGACCCGCTCATCATCAAGACGGCTTTGATTTGGACGCCCGAACTTAAGCGTTTTCGTCAAGAGTCGAGTCAACGCGGCCGGGCCTTCCTGTTCACTGCTGCTGGTGCCGTTGCCGCCGCAATGATCGGAAGCTCGTCAGTCGATGTTCTCGAATCCGGAGTTGGAGCTATCAATCTGCCTTTGATGGCGGGCATGGTAGGATCCAGGACGACGAGGAGCTGTCATCCAGAATTCCATCGTCGAATGGCTAGGCTAGTAAGTGAAGTGTGCGGCCACCGAGTTACTTTCTTTCTGCCGTTTTTTGATCGCACCAAAGGCGAGGTTGTCAAGGAATTGACCGATCGTGGCCTTGGTGAGTTGTCGCACCTTACCGTTTCGTGCGTCCACTACCCGCTTCGGGAGTCGAGACACAAGCAATGTGGTGTCTGTCCGGCTTGCATTCTTCGTCGCCAGTCGTTGGCGGTCGCTGGAGTCCAAGAGCAAGAGGAAACGTACAAATTCGATCTGTTCGACTCTTCCCAAAATGCAAACAACGTCCCTAGAAAACAGCGCAAGTACCTGCATGCTCTCCTGAGCCAAGTTGTTCAACTGGAAGACATTCAGTCCGCACTTTCGTTGCCACCACTGATACGTCGGCACTTATTCGGCACGGGAATTGTTTCGGCCGAACATCCGGTGGAAACTGCAACTCAGGTGCTGCGGACCTATCGGAATGAATGGATGGAATTCATCGCACAGGCAAAAAGTCGTGGCATTTCATGGACGAACTTAGTCGCATCCGGCGACGATGCAACGGAAGGAGTAACTCGTGCCATCGCTTGAAGAGATTGATCCTCGGACACTGGGACTAAGAATTGCTGAGGCCCGCAAGGCCAGAGGCAAGACCCAAGAGGAAGTGGCTTCGCATCTGGGATGCAGCCGACCGACCTACATTGCCATCGAGAAGGGGGAGCGTCAGGCCAAGCCGGAGGAAATCCTCAAGCTGGCTCGGTTTTTTGGCCTTCGCGTCCATGAATTGGTTCGTTCCGGCGAACCGGTGATGGACCTGCAACCGCATCTTCGCGCCGTTGCGGAGAAAATGAAGGATGCGGATGGGCCAGCGCTTCGGGCAGGCATCGACGAGCTTCAGAAACTCGCGGAAGACTATCGCGAGTTGGAGAACCTGACGAAGTCGCCGCTGCGCTACAACTATCCGCCCGAGGTAAATATCGCGGCTCGCATCGATGTCGCTCAACTGGCCGAGTCCATCGCTGTTCAAGAACGCAATCGCCTGGGACTGGGCGACCAGCCGGTGATTCACCTGCGGAGCATTCTCGAATGGGATGTGGGCCTGCGAATTTTCTACTGGGAGCTCCCGGCGGCAATTGCGGGCATGTTTGCCTACACGTCGGAACTGGGCTGCTGCATTCTTGTGAATCGCAAGCATCCCCCAGTGCGACGCAGGGTTTCGATGCTCCACGAGTACGGCCACCTGATCGTGGATCGTTACAAGCCCGGCATCGACTATCTCAGCTACAGTGGCCGCAAGCCCGCCAACGAACGATTTGCCGAGTCGTTCGCCCTGAGTTTTCTGATGCCGGCCAGTTCCGTTCTGAGCCGCTTCAACTCCATCGTCACCGCGACCGGAGATTTTCAGGTCTCCGATCTCTGCCGCTTGAGTCACTTCTACTTCGTGTCGGTGGAAGCGATGTGTTTGCGGCTCGAGCAGTTGGACCTAGCTCCGCGCGGCACCTGGCGGAGCCTCAAAGAATCGGGGCTCGCTCCCCAGACGGCAGCCACGCTGCTCGAACTCCCCTCGCACCCGGAAGCCGATCGGCCTTACCCGGATCGCTACCTGTATCTCGCCGTGCAAGCCTTCGAGCAGGGCGAGATCAGCCAGGGTCAACTCGCCCGGTACTTGCGCTGCGATCCCGTGTCGGCGAGGGAATTGGTCGCCGAGTGCCTGACGAATCTGCACGTCGAAGATGACGGAGAGCAGCGAAACCTTCAATTCGAGTTCCATCGGTCGCTGCTGGCCGAAGCGAAATAAGGAGACTGCCGAGCGATGACGGATGTCGCTGTTGACGCTTGCTGTCTCATCAATTTGCTGGCGGCAAACTGCGTACTGCCAAAACCTCCCCTTCAGAAAGTGAATCCGAAGGGATCACATCGTACCCACGAACTAACTTCGCTGGGCTTAGTTCTGCATGTACCCGCTGTAGTTGCGAGCGAGACCCTCTACATTCTTGGGCCCGATCACAACGATCCGGCCAAGTTACGTAAGTCGCCCATCGATCTCGATCCCTACTTCACTGACGGTATTTTGCAGCCATGTGATGTTGAAGGAGAGGACGAGACGGCTTTCTTTGTCGGTTTTGCTAATCGGCTCGATGACGGTGAAGCGGCATGCCTGGCCATCGCCAAGAATCGAAATTGGCTGCTTGCGACGGACGACATTCTAGCGACTACTCTGGCTGTCCGGCAGGGCGTCGTCGTGTTGACTACGGCCGAGCTTCTCAAGCGGTGGGCGACGAATACCAAGGTGACCGAGCAGGAAATCGCGGCAGCCATTCAAAGCATTCAGCGTTTCGCCAGATTCGTGCCCCGCTCCAACTCGCCGGAAGTGGCTTGGTGGCTATCGCACTTGCAAAACGAGTGAATCCATCCATTTACTCGATTGGGTTGGTAGGTTCCGACCGCCGGGCGGGACTTCTGGCAGATCCCGACCACCGGGCGGTACGGGAAAGCGACAAACGACGATGCGCTGCCGATCGAGGTCCACGGGGCCCGTGGAACCTACCGATAACACTCCGGCCTGGGCCTACATCCCCGGCGGAAAGCCCGGCGGAAATCCGGGCGGCAAGCCGGAGTTGGAGGGAGCGGCGGGTGCCGGCGGGGGCGGGTTGACCCCTTCGCTTTCCAGCTTGCGGAAGGCATCGACGTTGAACCCTTCGTCGCGAGCGGTCGCCCCTTCCTTGACGATGTCGGCCCGGCTCAGGTGGAGCTTCTGGTAAACGTCCTCGGAGATGACGTAGTACCAGTCGGCAAAGCGGGCGTTCATCTCGGCGACCCGCGCCTCGGCCTGCTTCTTTTTGTCGCGGTATTCGTTCAGCTTCCGCTCGTTGTCGCGTTTGATCCGATCGCGCTCAGCCGCCATCGGATCGGCGGGCTTCGTTTCCTCGCCCGGTTTCGCTTCCTCTGCAAGTTTTTCCTCGTCGGCCGGTTTATCGGCATCCGTCTCGGCCGGCTTGTCTTCTTCAGCAGCGGGCGCGTCGGCCGGCGGAGCCTCCGGGCCGGCCGGTTCGGGTTCGAGCATCGGCGCGGCGAGCGTATGCGGCGAAAGCTGAGCGGTGACGAACAGGTAGCGATTCAGCTTCACCTCGTCCAGGGCGTCGGCCGGCGCTCCGTCGGCCGGTTTGTCGGCGGACGAGGTGCGCTGCGCGCCAGAGACGTTGCCGAACCGCAGGACGTATTGCACGCCGTCCTTCATGTCCACGACCACTTCGCCGTTGCTGGCGACGATGCTCATCTCGTCCGATCCGGGCATGGTGGCGGGGAGGAAGCCGAACCCCATCAGGGCGGCGACCAGCTCTTGATCCTGAGAAATGTCGGCCCCGCTCTTGAGGCTCGACACCAGCCGCTCGGGCTTGCGCGACACATCGACGATCTTCAAATCGTCGAGGGCCGTTTTCAGATCGTCGAGCTTCTGGCGGTTCAGTTCTTCTTGCGGGCCCAGGCCGGCATCGACCCACCGGTTGGAAGCGGGGGCATACATCTTCAGGCTATCGAGCAGCCAGTTCGACTGTTCGGCGTTCCAGGCGACCGCCGCTTCCATCCGGCCCGAAAACGAAAAGGGGCCTCTTTGGGTCGGCACGACCGAGTAGTCCTTGAGCGTCAGCCGCGAGATGTCGAACGTGTTGAGCTTGAGCAGGTCTTTCTCGATCCACTTGTCGAAGTCGGTCGGCAGGCTGTCGAGGCTGATCTTGGCGACATAGACCAGCTCTTCCGCCGGTTTGCGGACGAAGCGCAGTTCGGGACGTCCCTCGACTACTTTCCCCACGATCAGCCGGACCAGGTCGTCCCCCTGGGCGTCTTGCAGCGAGACGAGCGTGCCGACGTCTTTATCGCCCACTTTCAGCTTGGCCCGATCCGGTTCGAGCACGCCGTACAAAGCGTGCTCTTTGGTCTCTCCGGCGACGACATCGACGATCTCCAGGCCGAGCAAGCTGCCGGCGGCCTGCTGAATTTGTTTCTCGGCGTCGGCCGGGTAGTTCCCTTCCGACGGGATGACCCACAAACCGTTCCTCTGGGCCACCTCGAAGGGGCGCAGTTCGGCCGTGCTCTCGTCGAACTCGACGATCTCCAGGCTGCGAGCCGCCAGCGGATCGGTAAAGCTGGCGAACAGTGGCTGGCCGATCAGCGCGTCGCGCGGCGTCTTGGTCACCGTGGCAGGCCGGCTGGCATAGGCGAGCAAGCCGACCACCGCGGCCGAGCCGACGTAAATGAGCGTGCGAATGGTTTCATTCATGGACGGAATTCTGGTTCGGGCTACTGACAACTGGCAACTGACTTCGCGCGACCACTGGTCGCGGCTATGCATTCACCACTGACCTCTGACCTCTTCCTCATTACTTCATCCGCGATCGCGAGACTCCCTCGCGTTCGCGCATCCGGCGGCGGACCCAGACGATCAGCCCCACCAACAGCGGCGGGATCACCGGAATGGTGGTGGCCCAAAGTTTGGCGTCGTTCTGAACCTGCCGGACTTGCTGGTCTCGCTCGCGCTGGCTGGCGGCCAGAGCCTGGTCGCGCTTGATCCGCAGCTCTTCCACCTGCACTTCGGCCTTCCGCTTTTCGCGTTCGGTAACCAGGGCGACTTGCTGGACCATGGCTTGGAACTGGGCCGGATCGACCTGCTCGCCCGCCTGCTGCTTTTGCTGCAAGTTGGTCACGATCGCCTGGAACTTGTTCACCGCCTTCAACTCTTCGGCCTTGGCTTTTTGCTCTTCGCGCTCGAACTGGGCCCGAAACTTCTCGGCGGCCTCGCTTTCGCGCTTGCGGGCGGCGGCGGCCCGGTCTTCGACCAGTCGCAACGTGCTGTGCCGCGGCTTGCGGGTCCGAATTCGCAGGAAGCGTTCGTCTCCCGCCACGGCGTCGATCACGTTCAGGACGAACGGCACATTGTCGAAGCGGAAGTCGAACTCTGGGTTGGGCAGGTTCCGCAGCTCGACGAACTGGCTATCCAACAGGTCGATATCGCCGACGTAAATCGCATTGATGCCCGCAGCGACCGTAGTTGCCGCCTCGCCCTCGCCCGTTTCGCCTGCCGCGGCGTTATCCTTGGCGTTCTCGTCCGCAGCCTGCTCGTCGCCGGCGTCCTTATCGGCCCGCACCCAAGCGGCCAGGATGTACTTGTGCCCGGTCGGTTGGCCCATCTTCGAGGCCAACAGGTACGGGTCGAACGAGTTCTGCTGCCAAACATCGACCGAAATTTCGCCCGCCACGGTCGAACTGGTGCTGACCAACTCCGTGAAATCGAGCTGGCTCCCCGATTTCTGCGTCATGCCGGTCGGGAACGGGAAGAACAGCTCTTCGAACCCGGCGGTGACCGGCTCGGTCGGATTGAAGGCGTTCTTCGTGCCGGGCGCGTCGTTTCGCAAAAAGACCAGCTCCGGGCCGATGCTGTTGAGTTGGAACTTGGGATAGGGATTGTAATCTTGCCAGACGATGACGGCCGGCGTTTCGGCCGGGTTGCCGGTATCCCCCGTCACTTCGATTCCCAAGGCATTCCACAGAGGGCGCATGTCTCCCTTGGGCTCCGCCTGGCCACCCATGCCGAACATGCCCCCTTGCGCCTGCTTGGGCTGCGCAGTGCCGGGAACGTGGGCCATCACTCGCGGAAACGGATCTTCAAAAATGGCGGTCGGCTGCCCGCGCTTCACCGCTTCTACGAGGTTGGACAGTTGCGGCGGGCCGAGCGACGAAGGCTGCACCACCAGCAGCACGTCGTACTTGCCCGCTTCGATCGGGTTGGTCGCATCGACGTCCTCGATTCGGTACTGCTTTTCTAGCTCTTGCAGAATGAGTTGCTTGGGAATCTGCCGCGGCTGCATCCCCGCCATGCTGAAGCCGCCGTTGAGCTGGGCGTCGGTCTGCACCACGCCCAGCCGTTTGCGTTCGCCTCGGCCGACGGTGGCGATCGAGCGGATCAGCTCGTATTCGACCGGCATGCCGGCGCCGAAAAAGGGAATGACCACGGTCTCGCGACCCGAGGTGATCGCCGCCCCCAGGATGAACTCTTCTTCCTTCAGCGAGCCGCGCGCCCGGCTGAGGATCCGTTGCTTGGTAATGCCGTAGCGCTCTTCGGCCTGGGCCGCCGTCTCGCTGAAGGGCTCGAGGTTGTCGTGAATGTTGATCTGGATGCGGCTGCCGGCCTGGCGGCGCAGCTCTTTCAGCATCGAGACCAGGTTGTAGCGGGTTTTGATATATTCCTCGGGAACGTTGGCCGAGATAAAAGCGTCGATCGTCACCGGCCGGGTGCGGCGAGCTTCAAGTTCGTCGATCTGCCGCTGGGTGCTCGCGTACTCGTCGCTTTTAGCGTCGAGCTTAGCCAGCTTGGCCCGCAGTTCCCGTTCTTTGTCGGATTCAGAAGCGAGCTTGTTGAGCAGGGCCCGCGTGTCGGGCGACAGCGAGCTGACCTGCCCCTTGGTGGTGTCGAAACGCAGGTAGTCGTACCGCTCGAGGATCATGTTCGCGCCGATCAGCACCACCACCAGCGCGACGGCCCGCAGCAAGTAGTGCCACCAGAGCGATTGGCCGTCGCGCCCGCCCGACCAATGCCGCCGGCCGATCATCACCACGCTGAGATAAACCCCCAACGAGGCGATGAGCAGGAAAAAGGCGATGGCCGAAAAGCTGACCACGCCGCGGCCAAAATCGTCGAACTGCGAGGCAAAGCTCCACCGCGACACTTGCCGGGCCGTGGCCGACGCGGGGATGACCGTGTCGGCGTAGTGCGTGAACACCAGGATCGAGTTGAGCGCGAGCCCCAGGATGAAGCTGACCGTCAGGTTGCTCGTCAGGAACGAGGCGACCATGCCGATCGCCAGCATCGCCAAGCCGATCAGCCAGTAGCCGAAATACGTCGTGAAAAACAGCCCGGTGTCGATATCGATCGTGGCCGACTGCTGGTCGTAGGTGAGCGAGACCAGCACCGAGTAGTTGGCCAACTGCGAGAAGATCAGCGAGACGGTAAAGATGGCGGCCGCCGCCAGGTACTTGCCGATGACGATGTCGAAATCGCCCGCCGGCAGCGTGAGCAACAGTTCGTCGGTCCCTTGCCGCCGCTCGTCGGCCCAGATGCTCATGGTGATCGCGGGGATGAAGATCAGCATGATCCACGGGAGCCACTTGTTGAGCTGATCGAGGTTGGCCAGGTTGGCGACGAAAAATTCGTGCGGCCAAAAGGCGGCCAGCGAAGTGAGCAGCACGAACAGGCACAAAAAGACGTAGCCCGTCGGGTTGCTGAAATAGCCGACGAAATTTCGCTTGAGCACCGCGTAGGCGGCCTTGCGGTAGCTCGCTAGCGGGACCAGCAAGGCGACCAGAATTCCGACGAACACCAGGTCGATAGCCAGCAGCTTCAGCATCTCGAAAAAGATCGCGCCCATATCGGTTGGTTCAGTCGCAGGGTGAAAAAGGATAAAAAACCAGCAACCGGGATGGGTGCTAGTGGGCCGTCGCGCCCGGCGCGGCCGACGTCAGCGTGTGGAATGCCTTGTCCAGGCTGCCGTACTTGCCGTTCAGGTCTTGCACCGTGCCGTCGTACACCAGGCGGCCTTCGAAAATCATGATCACCCGTTTGGCCATCGCCTCGACTTCTTGCAGGATATGCGTCGAAAGCAAAATGGTCTTTTCCTGGGCGATCCGCAGCAGCGTCTTGCGCACCTCGACGATCTGGTTCGGATCCAGACCCGCCGTCGGTTCGTCCATAATTAGCACGTCGGGCTCGTGCAAGAGCGCCTGGGCCATGCCCACCCGCTGGCGAAACCCTTTCGACAGCTTGCTGATCGGCTTGTAGATCACGCTGCCCAACACGCACAAGTCGATCACCGATTCGAGCCGCTCTTTTTTGTAGGCGGCGGTCATCCCCCGTGCATCGGCGAAGAAATCGAGCAGCGAGTGGGGAGTCATGTCCGGGTACAGCGGGCCATTTTCCGGCAGGTAGCCCAACCGCGACGAGCCGGCGATCCGATCGACCGCCATGTCGTGCCCGGCAATCCGTCCCGTCCCTTGCGATGGGGAAAGGTAGCCGGTGAGCAGTTTCATCGTGGTGCTTTTGCCGGCACCGTTGGGGCCCAGGAAAGCGACCAGTTCACCTTTGTTGACCGTGAACGACACGTCGCGGCAGGCCGCAAAAACGCCGTAAAATTTCGATAGCCGATCCGCCACGATCATTGGCTGGCCGCTGGTAGCCGACGGGGCGGAGTGGGATTTGGGTTTGGTCGCAACAGTCATAAGGGCGCGGTTCCGAGGAAACTTGCTCACCAGACATCGCGAGTCGGCCAGGCCGGCTCGCGCAACTGGGCACAGTATAACGACTTGGGTCGCCATCTCAACGGTAGGGGGCGACACTGTTAAGCTACGCAGGGGCGGGCCGCGTGGTTCGGCTGGGTAATCTGCCTGCCCGCGGTAGGAAAATCCAATCGTAGCTGACCGACGGGGGTGCTCGCCATGACCGTACTCGACCGCTTCCGTTTGGACGGCAAACGGCTTTTCATCACTGGCGGCAGCCGGGGCCTGGGTCGGGCGATGGCCCTGGCCTGTGCCGAGGCGGGAGCCGACTGCGTCCTCGTCGGCCGCGATGCCGAAAGCCTGGATCTCACGGCTGCCGAGATTCGCATCCTCGGTCGCGAGGCGTTCGCGATCGTCGCCGACGTTGGCCAGCCCGAAGAATGCGAAGCGGCCTGCGAGCAAGCGCTCCAGCGGCATGGGCCGATCGACATTCTGATCAACAACGTGGGGGGCCGGCGGCAAAACATCCCAATCGACGAGATGCCGCTCGACCTGTGGCGGCAACTGATTGACCTGAACCTGACCAGCGTGGTTCTTTGCACGAAGCTGATCGGTGGGGCGATGCTCAAGCGTGGCGGCGGCGGGCGAATAATCAACATTGCCTCGATCAACGCGCTGGTCGTGGGGCGAAAGATCGCCGGTCGGCACTACGAAACGGCCAAGGCGGCCGTCGTGCAGTTCACCCGCGCGACCGCGGCCGACTGGGCCCCGCACGGCATCACGGTCAATGCGATCCTCCCCGGCGGCTTCATGACCGAAGCGAACCAGCGCTGGAAGCAGATCCATCCCGAGGTGATCGAGACCTTCCTGCAACAGATTCCGATGGGCCGCTACGGCGAGCCGGAAGAGCTTGGCCCACTGGCGGTGTACCTTGCCAGCGACGCCTCGGCCTATATGACCGGCGCGTCGCTGGTGATCGACGGGGGCTATACACTCTGGTAAAGGGTCAGTTGTCAATTGCAAGCAACCACCGACCGCTGTCAACTGCCAACTGCCGACTGACCTCCTCATGCCAAAAATCGCTCTCGCCCAGATTGACATTGCCTTCGCCGACCGCGCGCGAAATTTGGCCCGCATGGTTCAGGTGCTCGAAGAGACTGCGGCCAGCGGGGCCAAACTGACGGTCTTTCCCGAGGCAGCGCTGGCCGGCTACTGCTTCGATTCGCTCGATGAGGCGCGGCCCCATGCCGAGCCGATCCCCGGCCCCAGCACCGAGCGAATGACGAGCGTTTGCCGTGAACTCGGTTGCCACGCGATCTATGGCCTGCTCGAAGCGGATGGCGAGCAAGTTTTTAATGCCTGCGTGCTCGTCGGGCCGGAAGGGGTCGTCGGCTCGTACCGCAAAATCCACCTGCCGTTCTTGGGAGTCGATCGCTTCACCACGCCGGGCGACCGCCCCTTCGCGGTGCATGAGGCGGCTGGGATGCGGATCGGCATGCACATTTGCTACGACGGCGGCTTTCCCGAATCGGCCCGCGTGCTGACCTTGCTGGGAGCCGATCTGGTGGTGCTGCCCACCAACTGGCCCCCCGGCGCCGAGTGCATGGCGGGGTGCGTCGTGAATGCCCGGGCGATGGAGAACAACATTTATTACGCCGCCGTCGATCGGGTCGGCGAGGAGCGGGGGTTTGCGTTTATCGGCCAGTCGAAGGTTTGCGATCCGCGCGGAGGCGTGGTTGCCGAAGCGGCCCACGACCGCGAAGAGATTTTTTATGCGGAAATCGACGTCGCCCTCGCCCGCCAGAAAAAAATCGTCCGCCGCGCAAATTTGCACGAGATCGACCGCATCCGCGACCGCCGGCCAGAAATGTATGGCCCCCTCGCTGCCCCTTCCCCGCCCCAGTGAGACTTTCCTGCTTACGATTCGCATCTCCGTTTATATTGACTCCTTCATGCTCGACACCGCAGAGAAACCGTGGCTCGAAACGGTTTGCCCCGATCATCCCCGCGGCCCCTTCCGGGCGATCGTTTTCGATTTCGACGGCACGCTCTCTTTACTAAGAGGGAACTGGCAAGGGCTAATGATCCCGCCCATGGTCGAGCATCTGGCGGCGACCGGAACGCACGAATCGCGGGCCGAGTTGGAAGGGGTCGTCGCCGAGTTTGTCACTCGCTTGACCGGCCAGCCTACGATGCTGCAAATGCAGGCCTTTGCCGACGAAATCGTCCGCAGGAGGGGCGCCCGCCCCGACCCACAACTGCATCTGGCGGAATACCTCCAGCGGCTGCTGGCACAAACGGCGGGGCGGATCGACGCGGTGAAAAGCGGCCGCGCCACACCCGACGACATGTTGATCCCCGGCGCGCGGCCGCTGGTCGAGCGGCGCGCGCGGCGGGGCCTCTTGCTGGCAATCTCGTCGGGCACGGAACTGCTTCATGTGCAGCAGGAAACGGCGATTCTGGGGATCGATCCGTTTTTTGGCCCGCGCATCTTCGGCCCGATCGAGAACGACCCGACCTTCTCCAAGCAGCGGGTGCTCGAACAGTTGATCGCCGAGCGCGGCCTGAAAGGGTGCGAAATCGCCTGCATTGGGGACGGCCCGGCGGAAATCCT
>JBBDYF010000099.1:0-33189 GCA_040901775.1 Pirellulaceae bacterium
GCGGCTAGGAAGCCCAGGAATGGCGCAGCCGCGGCCCACCGCGCCGCGTATGCTTCCTATAGACTTCGTTTTTCCCGAGGAGCCAACGAATGAAGAGCTTGGAAGCGATGGCCGACGCCACCCTGCAACATACCGCCCCCGTTCCCGCGCGCGGCTTGTCGATCGGCCAATACCTGATCCGCCGGTTGCAGGACTACGGGATCGACGACGTGTTCGGCATCCCCGGCGACTACATCCTCACGTTCTACGGCCTGCTGGAGAAGAGCCCGATCAACGTGGTGGGCTGCACCCGCGAGGACTGCGCCGGCTTCGCGGCCGACGCCTATGCCCGCGTTCACGGCATGGGAGCGGTCTGCGTGACGTACTGCGTGGGGGGGCTCTCGGTCTGCAATTCGATCGCCGGGGCCTACGCCGAGAAATCGCCGGTCGTCGTGATCAGCGGCGCGCCGGGGCTGGGCGAGCGGGTGAACAATCCGCTGCTGCACCACAAGGTGCGCGACTTCCGCACGCAGATCGAAGTCTTTGAAAAGCTGTGCATCGCCTGCACCGAGCTCGACGACCCGCTCGTCGCCTTTCGCGAGATCGACCGCGTGCTCGATACGGCCGCGCGGTTCAAACGTCCCGTCTTTATCGAGTTGCCCCGCGACATGGTCGATGTGGTGCCGCACATCGCCCACGCCTACCATCCGGCCCCGGTCGAGGCCGATCCGCAAGTGCTGGCCGAGGCGGCCGGCGAAGCGGGCCAACTTCTCGCCCAGGCCAAACGGCCGATCCTCATTGCCGGGGTGGAAATTCACCGCTTCGGGCTGCAGGACAAGGTGCTGGCCCTGGCCGAGCGGCACGCCCTGCCGATTGCCGCGACTTTGCTGGGAAAAAGTGTCGTTCCCGAAAAACATCCGCTGTATATCGGCTTGTACGAAGGGGCGATGGGGCACGCCAACGTGACGAAGTTCGTGGAAGAAAGCGACTGTGTCCTGTTGCTCGGCGCGTTCATGACCGACCTGAACCTGGGAATTTTCACCGCCCAGCTCGACCCGGCCAAATGCATTTATGTCACCAGCGAACAGCTCCGCATCCGGCACCATCACTATCATCAGGTTCCGCTGGGGCAATTTCTCGACAGCCTGGGGAAGCTCCCCTTGCAGGTTACGCGCCGCGAGATTCCCGTCGAACTGCGTCCCCAGCGGGCCTCGTTCCAGCTTGCTGCCGACGAACGCCTGACCATCCGCCGGCTGATTGCCCGCGTCGATCAGCAGATTGACGACAACACGATCGTCATCGCCGACATTGGCGATTCGCTGTTTGCCGCCACCGAGCTGACGGTCCACGCCCGCACCGAGTTCATCAGCCCCGCCTACTACACGTCGATGGGGTTCTCGGTCCCCGCCGCGCTCGGCGCGCTCACCGCCCGCCCGGAAAGCCGGGTGCTGGTGCTGTGCGGCGACGGCGCGTTTCAGATGACCGGCATGGAGCTGTCGTCGATGGTCCGCCGCGGCCTCTGCCCGATCGTCATCGTGCTCGACAACCACGGCTACGGCACCGAGCGGTTCCTGCACGCGGGAGACTGGCAGTACAACGAGATCCACCCTTGGCGGTATCACAAGCTGCCCGAATTGCTGGGCGGCGGAACGGGCTATGAAGTGCGCACCGAAGGGGAATTCGACGCGGCGCTTACCCAGGCCTGGAACGACCGCACCGGCATGAGCCTGATTCAGGCCCATATTCCCACCGACGACGCCAGCGACGCCCTCAAGCGACTGACCGAAAAGCTGAGCAAGCGGGTGTAGGGGGCGTTCCGGGGTGTTCCTCGCACGCCGTTGGTGGCGTGCCGCTGCCGGCGAATCTACAATCCTCGCAGCCGTCCTGACTGTCTGTCCGTCTATCGAGGAACGCACCATGCGCTGGCACTTGTTCGCCGTGGCGACGATCGCCCTTTCGTTCGCCGGAAATGTCTGGGGGCAAGCTCGCGACGCGAGCACCCAGGAAAGCTACCTCCGCCTGCACTACAACAAGCAAGAATTCGAGATTCCGATGCGCGACGGCGTGAAGTTATTCACGGCCGTCTATCTGCCGCGCGATACAACTCGTAAGTATCCGCTGCTGCTCAAGCGCACGCCCTACTCGGTCGCCCCCTATGGAGCCGACAAGTATCCGGGCTCGCTCGGGCCGAGCGAGCATTTCGTGAAGGCGGGCTACCTCTTCGTCAATCAAGATGTCCGCGGGCGATTCCAGTCGGAAGGAGAGTTCGTCCAGGTGACGCCGCACCGCGCGCGGAAGGAGAAGCCTGCCGATGTCGACGAAAGCAGCGACGCCTTCGACACGATCGAGTGGCTCTTGAAAAACGTGCCGGGACACAATGGCCGGGTCGGCATGTACGGCATTTCGTATCCCGGCTTCTACGCGGCGGCGGGGATGATCGACGCCCATCCGGCGCTGGCGGCCGTATCGCCGCAGGCGCCGGTCGCCGATTGGTATTTCGACGATTTTCTTCACAACGGGGCGTTCTTCCTGGCACATGCCTATCGCTGGCTCGGCAACAACGCCCAGTCTCGCACCAAACCATCGGCCGATAAGCCGCCGCCGGTCAACTATCCGACGCCCGACGGCTACCAACTGTTTCTGAATGCCGGCTCGATGGAAAACCTCCGCCGCGAGCTGTTGAAAGACGCCCCCCCTTTCTGGGACGAGATGATGGCCCATCCCAATCGGGACGAGTTCTGGCAACAGCGCAACATCCTGCCGCACCTGAAAAACGTGGCCCCAGCAGTCATGGTGGTCACCGGCTGGTACGACGCCGAAGATCTGTACGGGTCGTTCAAGTCGTACCAATCGATCGAGAAGCACAATCCCGAAGTCAACAACGTGCTGGTGGTCGGCCCGTGGCATCATGGCGGCTGGTCCAGCACCGACGGCGACCGGCTGGGGGCGATCTCGTTCGGCTCGAAGACTGCCGATTTCTATAGGGCCGAGATCGAGTTTCCCTTTTTCGAGCGGTATCTGAAGGACGAGAAACAACCGGCCCCAGCCGAGGCGACCGTATTCGAGACCGGCTCGAATGTCTGGCGGACGTTCGACGCCTGGCCGCCGGCCAATCTCGATCGACGGCAGCTATTCCTGCGCGACGGCGGCAGCTTGGACTCGGCCGCGCCGGCAGACGCGGCCGCCTTCGACGAGTACCTGAGCGACCCCGACAAGCCGGTCCCCTTCAGCGAGTCGATCACGCCGCGGATGACGATCGAATACATGGTGGACGATCAGCGATTCGCGGCTCGCCGCCCCGACGTGCTGGTCTATCAGACGCCGGCGCTGGCCGAAGAAATGACGATCGCGGGCCCGCTCGATGTCGAGCTGTGGGTTTCGACCACCGGGACCGACGCCGACTTCGTCGTCAAGTTGATCGACGTGTTTCCCGACGCGGCGGACCCGGCCGCCCAGCCCGGCTATCAAAGGATGGTCCGCAGCGAGGTCTTTCGCGGGAAGTTCCGCAACAGCTTCGAGCGGCCCGAGCCCTTTGTTCCCGGCCGACCCACGAAGATTCGCGTGGAGCTGCTCGACGTGCTGCACCGCTTTCAAAAGGGGCATCGGCTGATGATCCAGATTCAAAGCACCTGGTTTCCGCTGGTGGACCGCAACCCCCAAACCTTCGTGCCGAACATCCATTTCGCCCAGCCGGAGGACTTTCGCAAGGCGACGCACCGGGTGCATCGTTCGAGCGAGTTTCCAACTTCGCTGAGCTTCGGGGCCTTGCCGGCGAAGTAGTCCCCACGTCCGGCGCTATTTCCCCAGCAAATCCTCGCCGTAGCCGGGGGGGAAGGGATTGGCCATCGGCGGCACGTCCTTTTCCTCGGCCGTCGCTCGCGGGTCAAGCGCCTCGCGCCAGAGGCGAAGCTGCTCGGCATACCACGGCTCGCTATCGGTAAAGTTGGCTCCTTGCTGGCGGGCGGCCCGCTGGATGCGGTGGTCGCTCGACACGACCAGCAGGTGCCGCGGGTCGGGCTCGGCCAGAATCAGCTCTTCGAGCAGCTCGTCGGCGGTGTGGCCGCGCTCGGCAAAGCGCACCCCCACCCCGCGGTGCGAATGCTCGCGCGGCAGGCCGGGCGGAGCATGGATGGCATCGAAGGCGACGATCGTTCGCGCGGCCAGCTTCGGCGGCAATACATCGGCCAGAAAATCGAGCAGCGCCAGCCGCGACCGCTCGAGCGTTGCCGGCTCGTCCGCGCGGGGGAAGATGTCGCTGGCATAAAGCAGGTTGTAACCGTCGATGAGCAGGGCCATGCGCTCATTCTAACCCGCCCGCCGCATGGCCGCGGCGGTTCGCCCTGGCCCTCTGGCTGGGCAATCTTGCACCGCCGAAACGGGGTGGCACAGCGCCCAGAGCGCCGCTAGAATCGCGGCCACCTTATTGGGTGGCGTACTCGCGGAGTTTCCATGCCCAAACGGACCAGCAAAACCGGCAGCGAACTGTTCATCGTCGATAACAGCGACGAGGACTGGAAGGTCCAGCGCTATCTCCACGACTGGTGCCAGTTGTCCAAGGCGATCGACATCGCCACGGGCTACTTCGAGATTGGGGGCATCCTCGCGCTGGGCGACCAGTGGCAAAAAGTCGATGCCATCCGCGTGTTGCTGGGGGACGAAGTCTCCAAACGGACGAAAGCCGCCTTCGCCGAGGGTCTCAAGAACATCGAGCGCCGCCTCGACGCCAGCCTGGAGGCCGAAAAAGAGAAAAACGACTTCCTCCGCGGCGTCCCCGCACTCGTCGAGGCGATCCGCGGCGGAAAAATCCAGTGCCGCGTGTACCGCAAGGATAAATTCCACGCCAAGTGCTACCTGACGCACGCCCGCCAGGAGGTCGTCGGCTCGTTCGGCCTGGTCGGGTCGTCCAACTTCACGCATCCCGGCATCTCGCAGAACATCGAGCTGAATGTCCAAATCACCGGCAGCCCGGTTGCCGTGCTCCAAGAGTGGTACGAGGAGCACTGGCAGAACGCCGAAGACGTGACTCCCGACATCCTGAAGACCATCGAGCGGCACACGCGGCAATACGCTCCCTTCGACGTGTATGCCAAATCGCTCCAGGAGTTCTTCCGCGGCCACGAGTTGACCGTCGGCGAATGGGAAAAGACCCAGTCCCGCATGTTCGACGTCCTCGACCAGTATCAGAAGGAGGGCTATCAGGCCCTCGTCAAAAAGGGGCACAAATATGGCGGCGCACTCCTGTGCGATGGCGTCGGCCTGGGCAAGACGTTCGTCGGACTAATGCTCATCGAGCGGCTAATCATGCATGAAGGGAAGAACGTCGCCCTGTTCGTCCCCAAGGCCGCCGCCGACCCGGTTTGGTGGCCGGCCATCAAGAAGTACCTGCCGCACATCGGCCGGGCATTCACCAACCTGCAACTATTCAACCACACCGACTTGCAGCGCGGCGGCGACATCGAAGAACTGCTCGCCGACATCGGCCGGCGGGCCGATGCAATCATCATCGACGAGGCCCACCACTTCCGAAATCCGGGCCACAAAGCGGCCGGCGACGTCCGCCCGGGCGCAATTCGCGGCGAAGGAGTCGTCCGCCCGTCGCGCTACCGCCGCATGTACGAGCTCGTCGAAAGCGCCGGCGGAGTCAAACAGGTCTATCTGCTCACCGCCACGCCCATCAACAACAAGCTCGACGACCTGCGGCACATGATCGAGCTGTTCTCGCGGCAGAAGCCCGATCATTTCAAAGACATCGGCATCCACTCGCTGCCCGGCCATTTCCGCGCGATGGAGAAGCAGCTCCAGGCGAAAATGCTGCATGCCGGCCAGCCCGCTGACGCCGGCGAAACAAACCTCGCCGAAGCCGACGACGTGCTTCAAAAGGACAACCTGTTTCACGAAATCGTCGTCCAGCGCAGCCGCGCCTACGTCATCGAAAGCCAGAAAAAGCAGGGCGTCTCGGCGGCCCTGTTTCCCACCCGCGACGATCCGCGGGTGGCGGCTTACTCGGTCAAAAAGACCTACGGCAAGCTGCTCGAATCGATCGACACGGCCTTCAACAAGAACAAGCCGCTCTTTTCGCTGGCGATGTATTCTCCCCTGGCCTATCCGGCTAATCCCGACGAAGCCGTCGATCCCTTCCTGCTGAACCGCCAGCAGCAGGTCGTCCGCCTGATTCGCACGCAGTTCCTCAAGCGGTTTGAAAGCTCGGCCCACGCCTTCCAGCGGTCGTGCTTCCGCCTGCTGCAAAAGCTGCTCGCCTTCGCCACCAAGAACAGTCAGACCGCCAGGGAAAAGACCCGCCTGGAGCAGTGGAAAATTCGCAATGCGGCCCTCATCAACTTCCGGCCGCAGCAACGCCTGTGGACCGACGACGACGAGGAGGAGGCCGACGAGGACATCGTCACCCAGGAAATGGTGGATGACGCGGAAGACGTCACCACCGGCCAGTACGACGTGGGCGAAATCCTCAGCGACACGCTCAACGACCTCGACCAAATCGCCGTTTTCCTTCAGGAACTGACCGATTTCCAGCCGGCACACGACGACAAGCTCAAGGCCCTCAAAAAACTCCTGCTGACCGACCCCGAACTGAAGAACCGCAAGGTGCTCATCTTCAGCGAGTTTGCCGAGACGGCCCGCTACCTGAAGGAGCAACTTATTGAAGGCGGCCTGGACGCCGTCGAGGAAATCGACAGCGGCAGCAAGGTCGATCGCCGCGACTTGATCCGCCGCTTCGCTCCCTACTACAACGATTCGACCAGCGCCAAGCTCGCCGATCGTGGCCACAGCGAAATCCGCATATTGATCTCCACCGACGTTCTCTCCGAAGGCTTGAACCTCCAAGACGCCACCCGCCTCATCAACTACGACCTCCACTGGAACCCCGTCCGCCTGATGCAGCGCATCGGCCGCGTCGATCGGCGGCTGAATCCGGCGGTGGAAGAGCAGCTCTTGGCCGACCATCCCGAACTGGCCACAGGACGCGGCCGGATCGTGTTCTGGAATTTCCTGCCACCCGACGAGCTCAACGTCCTCTTGACGCTCTACAGCCGCGTCTCGCACAAAACGCTCCGCATTTCGCACACGTTTGGCATCGAAGGCCGCAAACTGCTCACCCCCGACGACGAATACAACGCGGTCAAGGAATTCAACCGCGACTACGAAGGGGAAACGACGAAGCTGGAGGCCATGCGGCTGGAGCTGCAAGACTTGCTCGCCGCCGACGACACGCTCGCCGCCCGGCTCGACGCGCTGCCCGGCCGCGTGTTCAGCGGCAAGCGGCATCCGCAGGCGGGCACCCGCGCCGTCTTCTTTTGCTACCGCATCCCGCATCCCGACCACGCGGCGCGTGACCCGGCGAGCGGGGGGCGTGAGTCCCCTGAGAACCTCCCCTACACCGAGGAAGCCGGCGAAACCAAGTGGTTCCTCTACGACCTGGCCCAGCAAAAGATCCTGGAGGAGCCGACCGAAATCATCGGCGTCATCCGCTGCCCGCCGGAAACTTCGCGACTGTGCGAAATCGAGCAACCCACCTTGGTCGACATTCGTGCCACGATCGAAAAGCACGTCAAAAACACCCGCCTCAAGCAGCTCAACGCCCCCGTCGGCGTCAAGCCGATCCTCAAGTGCTGGCTGGAACTGAATTGAACCAAGGAGCATGAAGCCATGCCTGCCGCACGTCGAGGAACCACCCCGACACGCATTCAAGAGGCTCTGAGTCACGTTCGCGATCAGCGGTCGTTCCTGCAAGCCCTGCTCATCGACGCCTTGGGTTGGGAGGTGCCCGAAGTCGCCGAGCGGATCGAGGACATCGCCTTTGGCTGGTCGCCAGAGGAGCTGCGTGCCGCCGAGCTAACGAAGCACCTGATCGACGGCTCGGTTTGGCAGCTTCAGTCATTGCGCAAGAATCAGCCCTGGGGCATTTTCATTCTGGAATTCAAGTATGCCGACGCGTTCACAACCGGTCGCGGCATGGCCGGCCCGCTGAGAAAAGTCCTGCGGGGGCTCGTCCCCTCACGGCGTAAGGATGCCGCAGCCAAGTCGTGGCGGCGCGAACACTTGCTCTTTATCTGCACCCACGCGTACCAGCATTTCCGCGTGGCCTACTTCAAATCTCCCTCCGATAAGAAAACGGCCGCGCCGCTGGCGGCATTCGGCTGGGGGCCCGACCTCCCCAATCGGACTGCCTGCGAATACAACCTGCCCGAACTCGTCTGGCCCGACGATCCGGCCGATTCCGATGCCTGGGTCAAGCATTGGGCCGGGGCGTTCGATGTCGAGCGGGTCACCAAGAAGTTCTATGAGGAGTATGCGACTGCCTTCACCGAAGTTGAGGAGCGAATCAAGCACGCTTCCGGGATCAAAGACGACGAGGATTTACGTCTATTCACGCAGACGCTGTTCAACCGCCTGATGTTCCTCCGCTTCATCGAACGCAAAGGTTGGCTCGAATTCGGCGATCGACGGGACTACTTGGCGGCGATCATGGAAGCCGGAGGAATCGGCAAACGCAGTGCCTATCAATCGCGCATCCGTCCGCTATTCTTTGAGGGGCTCGCCATCGAGGGACGGCAGCAGTCGCCGGCGATCGGGAGAGTCCCCTTCCTGAACGGTGGCCTATTCGAGGAAAACGATCTCGACAAACAGGCCAAGGATGTGCCCGACGCTGCCATCCTCCCCATGATCGGGCCGAACCGGCTCTTTTATCGCTACAATTTCACCGTCGAGGAATCGACCCCGCTCGACATCGAGGTTGCCGTCGATCCCGAAATGCTCGGCAAGGTCTTCGAGCGGCTCGTTACCGGCCGCCACGAGAGCGGCAGCTACTACACTCCCAAACCGATCGTCTCGTTCATGTGCCGCGAGGCGCTCAAGCATTACCTGGCGACGGCACTTGCGGGGGAGAAGGCGGACGCACTGGCAAAACTGGTTGATGACCACGACGCCTCCGGCCTGAAGAACGCCGAAGCGGTGCTCGCCGCGCTGCGGGCGGTCAAGGTTTGCGACCCGGCCTGTGGCAGCGGGGCCTATTTGCTGGGGATGCTGCACGAGCTGTTGGAATTGCGAACGTGCCTGTTCGTCAGCAAGAAGGTCGATGCCAAAACGGCCTACGAGCGGAAGCTGGAAATCATCGAGAACAACCTGTACGGCGTCGATATCGACGAGTTCGCGGTGAACATCGCCCGGCTGCGGCTGTGGCTGTCGCTGGCGGTGGAATACGACGGGGACCAGCCGCCGCCCTTGCCGAACCTGGACTTCAAGATCGAAGCCGGGGACAGCCTGTCCGCGGCGGACCCGCAGGCGGCGTTCGCGGGCCAGGCAGCGTTTCGCGACGACCTATTGAAGCGGTTCCGCGAAAAGAAGGCGGCTTTTTTGGAAGCCCACGGCGACCAGAAGCAGCGGCTGAAGGAGGAAATCGAAGAATTGCGGGGCGACTTGGCAACGTGGCTCCGCTCACAAGCGCCGGAAGGCGCCTTCGACTGGGCGACAGAGTTCGCAGAAGTTTTCGCCCCCCGCCCCGGCGAAAAGCAACCCGGCGGCTTCGACATCATTGTGGCCAATCCGCCGTATGTGCGAATGGAGCTGATCAAGCCGCTCAAGCCGATGCTCAGAAAGAACTTCGGCTATGTCCACGACGAGCGGACAGACCTTTACGTGTACTTTTACGCGAGAGCGCACGAACTGCTGCGGGCGGGAGGCGTGGCCAGTTTCATTTCGTCGAACAAGTGGCTGCGGGCAGGGTATGGGGAGAAGCTACGCCAGCACTTGCTGGATTCGCAGGCGTTTCATCTTGTTGGGGATTTTGGCGAATTGCCCGTGTTCCAAACCGCAGCAACCTTTCCAGCCGTCTTTGTATGGGGACGTGCCAGGCGCGGAGACGTTGCCACGACGTGGGCTGTCGTCAAGGATCTTGGCCAGTGCTACGCCGAGGGTGTGCGGCAGCATGTAGCGAGGGTCGGCCAAATCGTTCCATCGAATCAATTTGGAATAGGAAAGTCTCGTCTCGCGTCTACTGGGACGGCTGGACAACGTGCGAAAATGGAAGCCAGTGGACCGCGCCTGGCAGAAGTAGTTGGTGGCACGATTGGCTGGGGCGTGAAGTCGGGACTTAATGAGGCGTTTGTTATCGATCGCGCGACCCGGGACAGTTTGGTGAAACGAGCCAGTCGGAGCAGCGAGATTATCAAATCACTGTTGGTCGGCGACGACATACGCCGGTATGAGGTACATGATCGTGACACCTATTTGATCTACGCTCCACACGGCACGGATATCAAACGTTACCCGGCGATCGAAGATCACTTGCGCCCCTTCCGTACCCAACTCTTGGCCCGCGCGACCAAGCAAGCTTGGTATGAACTTCAGCAACCGCAAGAGGCGTACGTCCAATACTTTGAAGGCGCAAAGATTCTCTATCCTGAAATTGGAAAAGAATGTCGTTTCGTTCTCGATAAAACGGCCGCCTACCCTAATAACAAGGCGTTCTTTCTCCCAACGGCGGACTATTTCTTGCTGGGAGTGTTGAATTCGGCGTCAGTGTTCGCATTCCTCAAGGCAGTCTGTTCAATCCTCGGGGACGAAGACGAGGGAGGACGCCTTGAGTTCCGCGCCCAGTATTTGGAGCAAGTACCGATTCCGGAGGCAAATTCCGATAACAGCGGTGCGGTAGCGAAGCTCGCCAAAGGCGCTCAAAAGTTACATGGCCAGCGACGAAAGCACGTCGAGGCGTTCTTGCGTGCGTGTGGGATTGAGCCGGCGGAGTCTTCGAGCCGCAATCCGTTGGAGCAGCCGTGGTCGCTGGAGTCGGCCGATTTTACGCGGCGGGTGAAACGGGGGTCGCTGGCGGTGCATTCGGCGGCCCGCGACGAGACGGCGGCGCTGACCGCGGAAATCGATCGCATCGAAGCGGAAATCGACGCCCGAGTCGCCGCCCTCTACGGCCTGTGAGGCGCTAGCGGGTTACGTCGTGTTCCGGGCATCGTCGCCCTCAGCGAAACCATCCGCCTGATGGCCGAAATCGACCGCACCATCGACCAGCACGGCGGCTGGCCGGGGGCATTTCAGTAGGTTCCGCCTGCCGGGCGGAAACTGGCAACGGCAGTGAGTTAAGTGCTGGTTGCTCTGCCCCCGGCCGATTGCCTTACCGCTTGAATTGTGGGCCGGCGGAATCCGGGGGCCGCGTTGACCGGCGAGCGCGGGAGACTTACAGTAAAGTCGTCTAAAATCGAGCGCCTCGTTGGAACCCATCGGCTAGAATCGGTGGCACGCGACGAGCGATCGCAACCGTGTCAGGTCGCGGCGGAGACGAGGAAAAATCGATACGTGAGGTGATTGCATGCTAGACTTTTTGCGGCCTGGCTCTCTGGCCGCCTTGCGATTCGCCGCCACGCGGGGGATTTTGTGCCTCGTGCTCCTCTACGGCTGGCGAGATGCCGGGGGGGCGGATGGGGAGCTTCTTGAAGGGCGGGTTCAAAAGGGGCTGCTCGCGCTTTACGACTTCGATTCCTCCGACGGATCCATCGTCAAGGATCGTGCTGACGGCGAGCAGGCCCTCGACCTGCGCATTGCTGATCCCAAAGCAGTGCGACACTCGGCCGACGGGCTGACGATCGGAGGCAAAACGCTCATTCAGTCCGAGCAGCCGGCCAGCCGGTTGATCCGGTCGATCAAGCAGTCGGGGGCGATCGCTATCGAAGCGTGGGTTCGGCCCGCCCGGCTCGACCAAAGCGGTCCCGCGCGAATCGTAACGCTGTCGCGCGACGCGAACGAGCGCAATTTCACGCTGGGGCAAGAGGGGGACAAGTTCGAGGTCCGGCTGCGGACCACGAAGACCAGCGGCAACGGCATCCCCTCCTTGGCTTCCAAGCCCAAGAGCCTTCGTGCCGATTGGATGCACGTCGTTTATACCTACAACCGCGCGGGACGGGCGCGACTGTACCTCGACGGCAAGCTGAATGCCGAGCAGCAGATCGGCGGCGACCTTTCTAACTGGAACGGCGAGTTGAAGCTGGCGCTAGCGAACGAGCTGTCCGGAGATCGGCCGTGGCTGGGCGCGTACCGGCTGGTGGCCGTTTACGATCGCGATTTATCCCCCGCTGAGGTCGAGCGGAACTTCCGAGCCGGAAGAGATCTCGCGCCGCCGACCGCAGCCGAGCTATTGGCCCGGAAGAGCGCCGCTAACGCCCGGCTGTTCGAGACCCGGATCGCTCCGCTCGTCTCGCAGCATTGCCTGGAGTGCCACGATAGCGTGACCAGGCAGGGCAAACTCGACCTGTCGCACAAGTCTGCCGCGTTGGCGGGTGGCGAGCAGGGACCGGCCATTGTCGCCGGCAACCCCGCGGAAAGCCGGCTCTGGCAACTCGTCGAGTCGGACGAGATGCCGCACGATCGCCCGCCGCTCTCGCAGGTTGAAAAGGAGCAGTTGAAGCAGTGGCTCGAGGGGGGCGCCAACTGGTCGTTGGAGGCGATCGACCCGGCGATTTATGCGCATGGCGGCGGCCCGACGAAGGTCTTCGTGCAGCGGTTGACGGTGCCGGAATACATCGAAACGGTTCGCGGGTCCGTCGGCGTTGACATTGCCAAGGAAGCCCGCGAGCTGTTGCCGCGCGACTTGCGGGCCGACGGATTCAGCAACACGGCCTATAACTTGAACGTCGATCTGGGTCATGTCGAGGCCTACGCGAACTTGGCAGAGATTATCGTCGGGCGAATGGATGTAAAAGCGGTGGCCCGCAAGCACACCAAGAGCCGCGAGCTGACCGATGAGAACGTCACCCAGGTGATCGAGCCTCTCGGTCGGCGGCTGCTGCGCGGTCCGCTCGACAAGGAGGAAGTCACGCGTTACTGCGGCATCTCGACGAGCGTCGCTGCCGCCGGCGGCAATTTCGAGGAGGCCATTCGCTACATTCTGGAGGCCATGCTTCAATCGCCCCGTTTCCTTTACCGGATCGAGAGCCAGCGGGGGGACGGTTCGGCCGGGCCGCTCACTCCCTATGAGCTTGCCTCGCGGTTGAGCTATCTCCTGTGGGGCGGGCCGCCGGACGACGCCTTGCTGGCGGCCGCCGAGAAGCAGGCGTTCAACCGAGCCGAGGTCGAAGCTCAGGTGCGGCGCATGCTGGAGGATCCGCGGGCCGTCGCACGATCGCGGCAGTTTATCACCGAGTGGCTGAATCTGGACCGGTTGGAAAATCTGCGCCCGAGTGCCGAAAGATTTCCCGACTGGGACGCGCGTCTCGCCGCCGACATGCGCCACGAAACGCTGGCATTTTTCGAGGAGATCGTCTGGAAGCAGAACCGGCCGCTGACGGATTTGCTCAATGCGCAGATCACTTTTGTCACGCCCCGACTGGCAAAGCATTACGGACTGCCGCTGGATAATTTGCCGAAGGGGGACGAACCGGTTCGCTACGACTTGTCGTCGGTGCCCGGTCGCGGTGGGCTGCTGACGCAGGGAAGCGTGCTGACGGTTGGCGGCGACGACGCATCGACGGTGACCCGCGGCCTGTTCGTCATGCACGAGTTGCTGCGCGGCGTCGTCCGCGATCCGCCTCCCTGTGTGGATACAACGCCCGTGCCCACCAAGCCGGGCTTGACGCAGCGCGCTATTGCCGAGTCGCGAATTGCCAACCAGAGCTGCGCCGGCTGTCACGTGAAGTTCGAGCCGCTCGCCTTTGGGCTGGAAAAGTTTGACGGTTTAGGTTCCTATCACGATACTGACGAACACGGCAACAAGCTGCGAGACGACGGAAACATCTTGTTTCCGGGCGAGGAGACGCCGGTTGCGTTCGAGTCGTCTGCGGAACTCATGGAACTGCTCGCCAAGAGCGACCGTGTCCGCGAATCATTTACCTGGAAAGTTGCGCAGTTTGCCGTCGGTCGCCCACTGGGGGCCGAAGACGCCGCTGTCGTGGCCGACATCCACCGCGACGCGCAAAAAGCGGGGGGCACCTACGCCGGGCTGATGACCGCGATCGTGCTGAGCGACCTCGTCCAGAAGGCTCGCACCGAAGCGACGGCCTCGTCCTCTTTAGACAACACGTCCTCAAAAGATCAAAGTGCCGACCAGTAATCAGGAGCGAAAGCAATGACACACCGCACGATCAGCCGGCGAACGATGCTCCGAGGCCTCGGGGGCGTGACGATTGCGCTGCCGCTGTTGGAAGAAATGCTGATTTTGCGCGCGCATGCCGCGCCGGAGGAGACGAAGGCGCCGGTTCGGGCCTTCAATGTGTTCTTTGGGTTGGGGGTTCCCGCTCCCCTGCAGCAGGAAGGTTTCGACGGGGTGCTAGAGCCGCTTGGCCCGCTGCGCGATAAGCTGCTCATTCTGCGCGGCGTCGATCAAGTTCGCTGCGACCGATCGGGTATGAACGCCCATTACGATGGCGCCACCGGAGCCTTCACGGCCGAGCCCCCCGATGGCGAGGCGAAAGCAGGCGGCCCGTCGATCGACCAAGTCGTTCGCAAGGCTCACTACCCGAGCGGACTGCCGGCGGGGATGGTCAGCACGCTGGTCGGCGGCACTTTCTTCCGCCGCAGCCGCGTGGGGCGGTACGTCCACAGCTACAACGACGACGGCACCGTCGCGGCGGTGATGCAGGAACGGCCCCGCGACCTGTTCGAGCGGGTTTTCGGCTCCATTGCTTTGTCTGGCGACGAAACCGACCTGCGGCGGCGGCGGCTGAAGCGGAGCGTGCTCGATGCCGTGGTCGACCAGTACAAATCGCTGGCCGGCAGCACGTCCCCGCTGGGAGCGACGTCGCGAGCGCGCATCGCCGATCACCTGGAACGCATCCGCGAGTTTGAACAGCGGGCCTATTCGCTGAGTCGAAAGGATGAATCAGCGCCCAACCTTCCTCCGCCGTCGCAGGTGGCGCACGGAGGCGAAGCAGATCCGGGGGGCGAGGGAATCGACATAACCTTGGAAGAACTGACGACCGAATGGCGGCTGATGGCCGACCTTTACGCACTGGCCATTCAAACCGATCGCGTCCGGTTTGGCTCACTGACTTTTCTAGCGGCCGGCGAACGGATTCGGCTCAAAGGCAACTACGCGTACGCGGGCAGAACGGTGTTCGAGTTCGACGACGCGGCGCAGCGCCGCAAGTCTGGATCGAGTGGATGCAGCCACGAGTGGTGGCACGAATTCGACGAGAAGAAGAAGAACGAACAACTGCGGGCCCATGCTCACCTGAAGCTCCGCGAGGTGGCCCACTTTTTGCAGCAGCTTGCCGGGCCGGAATCGGTCGAACCCAACGGCAAAACGATCCTGGAGAATTCCCTCATCACGATCTCCACGGAATCGGGCGACGGCCGCCATAACGACGTGAAGCGCGAGTTGTCGGGCATTTTTCACGCCGTCACCGGCGCGAATGGCCGCCTCAAGACCGGCCAGATTCTGGATGTCGGCAGCGAAGGGATCGACGTCTATAACACCATGCTGGAGGCGCTGGATGTGTCACGCCGTCTGGGACCGGCCAATCGCGAGTTCCGGCGCGTGGAGGCAATGCGCGCTTGAGGCTGAACGCCCGGAAGGTTTCTACCGCTTCAGTTGCTGCCGGCGGACCTCGACCAGTTGTTCCTCGCGGGCGCCGGGCTGGCCGCCGAAGACCCGCTCGTCGTAGATCGCCAGGGCGTGCAGGCCGTGTCCCAGCGGGCCGATGCTCCACCGCTCGCCGCGGTTTTCGAGCAGCAGGTCGGTCAGGTAGCCGATGCTTTTGACCATCCGGGGATCGGTCAGTTCCTCCTTGTCGAGCGAGAACGAGAGCCATTCGGCGATGTGTCCGGTGGTCTGCAAGCGGCGGCCGACATCGCCGAAGTCGGCCCGCGTGACGAACCACTCGGTGCTGAAGCTGCCGTCGGGGTTTTGCAGCTTGAAGGTGTAGTCGTGAAAGTCCTCGATGTACTTTTTCGCCCGCAGCCATTGCCCCTCGATCGGCTCTTTGCGCTGCTCGCGCTTGCGGACGGCATAGCTGAAGCCGTTCAGCCGGTGCGAACCGCCGCAGGCCGCGCCGTTGATCGGCTGGGCCAGTTCTTCCTTGATGAGGCGGGGAATGTCCCACGCTTGGCCGTCGTTGCTCCGCCACTTTTGGTCCGACTTGAGATAGTGCGACAGGGCGATCAGCTTGAAGGTCAGTTCGCTGGCGGGGCGGCACGTCTCTTGCTCGTGGACGATCAGGTCGGCCACGGTGAACTGGCGGCCGTCAACCAGCATCGGGTAGTCGGCCTTCACGCGGGATTGGGCGAGCATCGACAGGTATTGCCCGGCATGGCCTTGCACACCGGGGCCGATCCGGGCATGCAAGCGATTGTTGCTTACATAAAATAGACTTTGCCCGTTGCAGACGCCGTTGTAATTGAGGTAGCCGATGGCGTTGACCCGCTTGGGGCCGACGATCAACTGGGCATCGACTCCGTAGGCGATCATCCAGTGCATCGAGCCCCACGGACTGCGCGTGGCGACGTTCTCTGGCCGGAAGTAATAATAGGCCAGGCAGCTCCGCAAGCGGCCGCGCAGCTCGACCAGTTCGGGCGTCAATTCCGGTTCGGCGGGCTCGGTGGTTGCATCGTCTTTAAGCAGCTTTTCCAGATCGAGCGGCTTTGGTTCGTCAGTCTTCGATTCCTCAGTCTTGGCTTCGTCGGTCTTGGATTCAACCGCCTTGGATTCGTCTGGCTTGAATTCGCTTTTTGCGGCCGGCTTGTCGGCGGATTTTTTCTCGTCGGACTGTTTGTCTTTCGCCAGCTCGGCTTCGGCCGCCGAATCGTCGCTGCTGTCGGTCTTTTCCGACGGTTTGGTGGCGAGGCGGGCAAGTTCATCTTCTTCGCTGATTTCGAACGGGTTGGTATCCAGCGGCAGGCGGGCCGCCTCGTCGGCACTGTCTTCGTAGGTGTCGCCCAACTTTTCGCTCAGGTCTTCCTCGTAAGCCACCTGGTGAACCGCCGGGCGGGCGACGGCCGCGCGCCTGGTGGGGCGGCGGGTCAGCTTCTCTCTGGCGGGGGAGTGGGACGGTGGCTCGGCCGAGACGGGGGCCGATTCCAACGCCTCCCGTTCCTGAGCCGTCAGGGCCGGTGCCGTCAGGGCCGGAGCCCCAGCCGGTGCGGGGCTGCTCGATTCCTGGAGCCACTTGCTGGCCAGGATCAAGCTGCCAAACAAGGCGCAAAACGAGAGCGTCGTGCGGATCATCGGCAATCGCTTTCTGGGTAGTGTCGCGGGCCGCTGCAATCAGGGGTGTCACAGCGTGAGTCGCCGAGAGCGACCTGGTAGGGCCCTGGAATCCGCGGCCACGGCGGTGCGCCGCATTTCCCGCCGGGCGCAAAACCGATCCGCCATACCGCCCCCGCTGTGGGGTGTGGTAGCTGTGGTATCGGCCAAAATGGCGACAGAGCGTCAGCCGGGGCCGAATTTTCGCGTCCCTCCGCAAGGGGAAGCTGGTGTGTGCGAGCACCTTTCGCAGTTGGCGAAAAGTTTGCTGACAGGATCTGTCACGCCGCCATGCAGCCGTCGATAAGCCAGGCCGAAAGGGCAAAGTTTGCGGGTTGGTTTAGTAACCAAGTTTGAGTATAAGAATGCCTTCAATGATCCTTGGATCAGGTAGATGCGGCACGTCATTTGCTTGTAGTCGGCAAAACTTCTGGTCTGAGCGTGGCTTCGTACCTGCCTCGGGAGAATTTCATGGGACAGATGATCCCTATTGGTCGCCTACCTTTGTTTTTGTTTGGCATGGTCCTGTTAATGACTTTTGGGGGTGTCGCCACGCAGTTCAGCAAATACGTGCTGGGTCACAATTACTTGATAGGGCTGGTCCCTCTGCTGGATCTTGGCGCGGACAGCAGCATTCCCACCTGGTACTCGTCCGTCGCGTTGCTCCTGTGTTCCAATTTTGGCTTCCATCTGGAAAGCCAAGCAAGGCACGGGAGATCCCTTTGCCAGCTACTGGTTGGGGCTGGCCGCGGCCTTCCTGCTATTATCTCTGGACGAAGTGGCCATGCTCCACGAGACGATGGGCACCACGTTCGCCCTGGTTACCCAGACCGATTTGAAAGGTGTTTTGCTGTATCCGTGGGTGGTGCCTGGCCTTTTGCTCCTGGGCTGCTTTGGACTGGCCTATGCCCGGTTTCTTCTGCATTTGCCGAGACGAACGGCGACTCTTTTTGTCGTGGCCGGTGCGGTCTTTGTTGCGGGCGCCGTTGGCGTTGAGATGTTGAACGCCCGTCACCACGATCTTTACGGCAACACAAACCTACACTATTCGTTATTGACCGCATTCGAAGAGTTCCTCGAAATGACGGGCATCGTCATCTTCGCGGCCGCGCTGGTTTCTTATGCCCGCGTGGAAGTTGGCTATCGGATCGAGATGCCGTCGGAATGCGAAGCGTGAAGCATCGCGCGCGGGCTGCTAAGGCCGATCTGGAGGGCAGTTTATTCAGCCCCCGGTCAGTACCAGTACCAATACTTCTGCAGCGATTCGGCCAAGCTGGGGGTCGGAGGGGCCGCCGGGTTGCCTCCATCGAGAAAATCTCGCCAAGCGGGGACACTGTTGGCGTACTCGGCATGGCCGGTAATTCCGCGGAGCGACTCCATGGCGACGCTTTGCAGGGCGGCGTCGTTCTCGTCCAAGGCCACCCGCAGGGCCTGCGCGGCAGCCGGATCTTTGAACTTGCCCAGTTCGCGCGCCGCGGCAATCCGCACATCCAGATCGGTGTCGCTGGCGACGACACTTCCCAGGGTTTCCAGCGTGCCTGCCGCGGGACGCTGCCCCAAACCTTTGCAGGCGACGACGCGGACCTTGGGGTTTTCGTCGCTCAGGCTTTCGGTCAGCGCGGTTCGGGCCGATTCCGTCGGCAATTCGCCGAGCGCACGCACCAGCTCGACGCGCATGGTCGGGCTCGTTTCGATTTTTACCCGCACGGCCAGTTCCTGGGCAATTCTTTCCTGGTCGGCCGGCGAAAGGGATGCAGCCGACGATCGCAGGGCCGCCAGATCGGCGACCTTGCGATGATAGGTGGGGCCGAACTGCTCGTCTTCGGCCCACTGCTTGCGCACCCAGGGATTGAGCGAGCGCATTTCCGGCACGGGACCATCGGCGCAGCCCGCCAGCCAACTCGTCAGCAGGCACAGCGGAACAACCGTGGCGACAATCCGGCCGCGGAAAAACCGTCGATTCATAGAACACGCCGGCAGGGATGGATCAACGAAACGAACAAGGATTGGGGATATAACAAAGTCGCCGCGGCAACGCCAGAGGTTTCCTGGCTTGGCAATCTGACCCGTACACGACACAATCGACGGTTCCCAATCGCCGATACTAACGCTAGCAATGGATCGCTTGTGCCTGCTGTCAAATCAAACTCTCCCCGACGCTGTACGCTGCTGCTCCTGGCGCTGGCCATGCTGCTGGCGCTGGCGGCCGGTCTGGCATTGTCGGTCGATATGCCGGTGGCGCGGAGGATCGAGCGGGGCGATTTGCCGGGCGATCTGACGCGCCTCGTCCGTTTGTCCGAAGCCTTTGCCTTCGGCGGAACCGTCGCGATCATCCTGCTGGTGGCGGCAACGCTCGATCCCCGCGGTTGGCGCGTCCTGCCCCGACTGGCGGCGAGCGCCTTTGGCGCCGGCCTGGCAGCCGACCTGGTCAAGCTGCTGGTCGCCCGCATGCGACCCGCAGAGGCCAACCTCGCAGGGGCGGTTCGCGAGACGTTTCTGACCTGGCTGCCGCTCTGGCATGGCGATTCTATCGAGCGAATGCAGCTCGAATACGGTCATGGGCTGCAATCGTTCCCCTCGGGACACACGGCCACCGCCGTGGGGCTAGCGGTGGCCCTGGCCACGTTGTACCCGCGCGGTGGGTGGCTGTTCGCGCTGTTGGCGACGCTGGCTGGCTTTCAGCGGATCCAGTCGCAATCGCACTTTACGAGCGACGTGCTGGCCGGCGCGGCGATCGGCTGCCTGGTCGGAGCCGTTTGCCACGAGCTGCGACTTGCCGGCGGCTGGTTTGCGAAAGTGGAATCGGCCAGCGCGAGCCGCATCTCCTCCGCTGGTCCGCAAGCATAGAATAGGGAAGGTCACTTCCCGGCGGGCGAGCAATCGTGGAGCAGCGCATGACGGATCGACAACCCCTGGGCGGCATCGTTCACACGTACCAGAAGTACGACCCGGTGAATCTGCCCGCCCCGACCCAGCCCCCGCCCGACCTGGTTTCACCGGCGCTCGAACATTTTTTGATGTTCGGCGACGGTCGCCGCCTGACCGAGGCGGAACTGGCGCGAGCCGTCCGTCTCGATCCGAGCCAGATCGCGGGGCTGGGCCCCAGTCTCGACGCGTTGCGGGCGATGCTGCTGGAGCGCAAACGCAAGATCCTGGCCAAATACGAAACCGATTCGGTTCAGAACACCGCCCGAAAGGAATATCAGAAGGCGGGGCAGAAAATCGAGCCGCCGCCAAAGCTGAAGGGGCGCTTCCAACAAGCGTTTCACGAAGAGCAGCTCCGCGATCTCGAAATGCTGTGGTATGCAGCCGGCGACGAACGCGCCCGCTTCGCGAGGCAACTGCTCGGCCTGGTCGAGTCGTTGGGGCAGAAGTACCAGATCGACGAGCTCGCCGCGAAGTACACCTTCACCGGACGCACGGCGCTGTCGATCGACGAAGCGCTGGCCGTCAAGGAAGAGCTCGAGCAGATCGACCAGTTGCTCAAGCAACTCGAAGAGGCGCAAAAAAACGCGCAGATCGGCCTGATCGATCTCGACCTGCTCGAACAGTTCACCGAGCCGGGAGACATGCAGCAACTGGAAGAACTGCAGCGGATGGTCGAGAACTACGTCCGCGAAATGGCCGAGCGGCAAGGCCTGGAGCGCGACGGGCGGTCGTTCCGCCTCACGCCGCAAGCGTACCGGCTGTTCCAGGGACGGCTGCTCGAACGGATTTTCAGCAACCTGCAATCGGCCCGCAGCGGGCGGCACCAGGGAACGATCGTGGGCGAAGGGGCGGTCGAACTGCAAGCGACCAAGGAGTATGAGTTCGGCGACTCGCTGACCCACATGGATATTCCGCAGTCGTTCATCAACTCGATGCTCCGCACCGGTGGCGGGCTGCCGATGCGGCTGGCACCCGAAGACATCGTGATCCATCGCACGCGCAACAATCCCAAGTGCGCGACCGTCGTCATCATGGACATGAGCGGTTCGATGCGCTACGACGGTCAGTACATCAACGTCAAAAGGATGGCCCTGGCCCTGGAAGGGCTGATTCGCCGCGAATATCCGGGCGATTTTTTGCAACTGGTCGAGATGTTTACGTTTGCCCGGCCCACGCCGCCGGGCAAGATCATCGAGCTGATGCCCAAGCCGGTGACGTTGTTCGATCCGTTCGTGCGGCTGAAGGTCGATATGAGCAGGGACGACGTGAGCGAGCACGCGATTCCGCCGCATTTCACGAACATCCAGCGGGCGCTGTCGATGGCGCGGCAGTTTTTGGCGACTCAAGACACGCCCAACAAGCAGATCATCCTGATTACCGACGGCTTGCCGACCGCGCACTTTCAAGGTTCGTGGCTCTACATGCTGTACCCGGCCGATCCGTTGACCGAAGCGGCGACGCTGCGCGAGGGAATGCTGGCGGCTCGCGAAGGGATCACGATCAACATGTTCTTGATGCCGAGCTGGTCGCAGTCGGAAGAAGACATCCGCTTTGCGTATCGCCTGGCCGAGAGCACGAAAGGGCGCGTCTTCTTTACGGCGGGGCGCGACCTCGATCGTTACGTCGTGTGGGACTACGTGAAACGGAAGCGCGAGATCGTCGGGTAGGATCAGTGAGCCGGCGAAAAGTTTTTCGCCCTTCGCGGCTCGCAAGTCATTGCACGCGCGGCAGTGCGTTGATTAACCTGAAGGCGTCTTCCGTGCGTTGGTCTCGTCTGGCGAGTGCTGCAACAGGAACTAGCAGCCGCCAACCGGCGCACCTTTGAGGTCGTTGTGAGCTGGAGTATGCAACGCCGATTTACGCGGTTCGTCGAATCTCCGTCGCGCGAGAATTATCTCGCCGTGCGCGACGCGGTGCTGCGACTCACGCCGCTGCCAATTCAAGCGACCGATCTGGCGGAGCTGGTCCGAATGCTCGACGCCGGCCAATTCCAGGAAGTGCTGGACCGGATCGAGCTCTTGCCTCCCTCGAAGGTGCTTTCGCCCAGGGTTCATTTCCTGGCCGCCGAAGCCGCGGAAGAGTTGGGCGATGCGAACGCGGGCGAACTCGAACGATTTCTCTTCGTCCTCTGCCTGAAGGGATTGCTGGCGACTGGCGACGGCAGCCGGGGCGCGCCTTATTCCGTTTGCCACGCGACCGACGAGCACGACGTGTTGGAAGCGAACGGCTACGAAGCGGCCGGGCAAACGCTGGTCGAACATGACGGCCGCGCGTGTGACCTGATTACCTGTTCGGACGGACGGCAGTTCTGGTTCGACGTGAGCGCTCTGTTGTCGCGTCCGAAACGGCCCGCCCGGCGATCGCGCCGCGCCACAACTCGCAAGCGGCGCGTCCCGCTCTCCTAGAATCGAAGTTCAACCAAACGTCGCCGGGGTGAATCGCGGATAGCGCTAAAGTTCGCGGAGCGGACTTAGCCACGGATGAAACACGGATGCTCACGGATTCGGAGGACAATCTGCCTGCATCCGTGCGATCCGAGCTGGTCCAGGGTTGTCTTTTCTTAAATTCCGCGAGAGGCCAAACGAAAGTTCCAAGTTTGCAGTACGGCTGAAACACGGCTGAGAAATATCCTGTTTCATCTGTGTTCCATCCGTGGCTTCCGATTCCTCTTTCCGCGACTCGCTGGGTAGATTGTTTGCTGCTTTTCACCTTCGTCTTGACCGGGCATTGCAACTTGCCGGTTCTAATCGAACACGACTTCCAACTGGCGATCGCCGCGCACCGTCTCGGAGGTCAGGCGATACTGCTGGCGGCCGAGCAGGTCGGCGGCGTTGTCGAAAAAAGGAGAGAGCTTCAGGAGGTCGGCGGTGCTGATCTCGTCGAGCGATTTGAGCTGGCGGGCCTGCGAAATGACCAGCACCAGGTACTGCCCCCGGTCGGGAACGCGAATTTGAAAGTGGCCCCGCTCGTCGGTCCTGGCATATCCACCCCCCAGTTCTCGCAAAATGGCGACGCCCCGGTTGGCGGCGACGGGCGTCGAATCCTCGGGCCTTAGGCCAATCGCCGGAGCTCGCTCGGCGGGCCGAGTCTGCCGGTCGGGAATCACGGCCACGACCGCCCCCGAGTCCGGCAGGTCTCGGTCGCCCGAGACAACGTGGATCGTTCCCTCCAGCAGACACGCTTGCGGTTCGCGCGGCGCGGAGTTCCCGCCCGAGAACGCGCTGCCCGCCAACAGGCCGATCGCAAACGATGCCAAGGCGACCACCGCCAACAGCCCCCCTTGCAAGTACAAGACATAACGGGGCACCGCAATCATGTCGGCCGGTTCGGCGGCCGGCACGTCCGGCGGGTTCTCATCGGTCGCGTCATAGACCAGTTCGAGCTGGTCGGCGTCGGCGATTGCTGGCCAGGCGCGGCTCTCGTCGGCAGGAGGCGGCGATGAGTCTTCTTCGGCTGATGGCAGCCCTGTGAAACTTATTGCTGAACTTTCGATTGCCAAAGCGGATGCGCCCCCTGCCGAAACCGGTTCCGGCTCGGCTGGCTGGGGGATTGTCAGAGCCGCCTTGCAGCGCGGGCAATCCGCCGTTTGGCCCGCTTTGCGCGTGCTGATGCTCAGCTTTTGGCGGCAATGCGGGCAGGCGAAGCGAATGGGCATGCTTCTACATTAACAAACGCATTGGTCATTAGTCATTAGTGCTTCGTCATTCGTCATTGGTTAATATCCTTGCACCCAGCCGGCGCTCACCAGGCGCGGCGCGACGCGGCAAAGCTCGCTGCCTTGCTTGTCGTAGGCAATGCCAATCACGGTGTGCAGGCCCGGCACGGCCACGTCGCTGGGCCACTGCGCCTCGGCGAGGTGGAAGTGGCCGGCGTCGTTGATGGCCTTGCGAGTCGCCGGGTAGTCGCCCAGCGTCTTCCCTTCCAGATCCAGCACCCGAAAAACCACTTTGTCGATGCCGTTGGCATGATCGGGGGGCAAAGCGACCTTCCCCGTGACCAACGCCTTCGTCGGTTGCGACCAGGGGGTATCGCAGCGGATCGGCAGCATGACCGCCCCGCACTGTTTCCAGTGGCTAGGTTCCAACTTATCGACCAGTTGCACCATGCCCTGAGCGGCCGGCTGCTGCACGCAAAGCGGGCTGCCATAGGCGAAGATGCGGTCGATGCGCGGGCCGCCGTCGCTGTAACACAGCTCGGCGTCGAGGGCGATCACTTCGTCCTTGGCAGGCTTGAAGTTCGGAAAGTTCGCCCACGGCAACTTGAATTCGGTCTCGGCCCCGTACTTGGTTTTGCGAGCCCCCACTTCGACGCCGATTTTCTCGATCGAGTCGAGATAGCCGGGCCGCAAGCAGAAGCGCGGGCTCACCTCGAATTTGTCGTAGCCGGTCCAGTAGCAGTGGACCGCCCCTTGGCCCCAATCGAGGCCGCGGAAATCTTCGCCGCGGCGAGTGTCGAAATACCATTCGACGCCGTCCCCTTCCCACAGCCGATCGTCCGGAGCGTGGTTGGCCTGCTTGGTGTCGAGCGTGCGCAGCCCGGCATAGAACGCTTCGTCGTCCCACATGTAAAAGAACTGGGCCGCCCGCTCGCCCAGTTGCGGATGAAAGTAGTTTACCGGGGTGCAGACGCCCCGCGAAACTCGGCCAGATCGCCGTCGATTTTCATGTCGGCCGGCGCGCGAGTTGCCAGTCCGCGCACGCCGGGCTTTAACTCGTCGGCGACCAACGCCGCCGCCAGCGCCAGGGAAAACAGACTTGCCAGATAGAGAACGGACGCGCGCATGGCTGTCACCGCCAGGGGTTGTGCGACGGATCGATCGACCGCAGGCACTATCTTCGTCGCCCCGCGCGACAATGCAACCTGGGCCGCGAGAGTTTTCCAGACGGCCCCCAGGCGAAGGGTCGAACGAGCCTCAAGGCTCGAAACGAGTTTCCTTGTGGCCGAACCTCCGGAGGCAGTTCTTTCCCGTCTCACTTCTTGCCCACATACAACGTCGCAATTCCGCCCGTCAGTGGCCAGTACTTAATATTCTTCAGTCCCACGCCCCGCATCCGCTCGGCCAGCGCTTCGCCGTCGGGAAACTGGGCCACCGTCGCCGGCAGGTATTCGTAGGCCGACGAGCTGTTGCGGGCCAGGAACTGGCCGACTCGCGGCAGGATGTGCTTGAAGTACCAGAGATACATTCCCCGCAGTGGCTGCCAGCGGGGAGAGCTGAATTCGAGCACCGCCACCTGACCGCCGGGGCGGCAGACGCGGGCCATCTCGGCCAGGCCCCGGTCGGTATCGGCCACGTTCCGCAGGCCAAAGGCGACCGACACGATAGCAAAGCGGTCGGCCTCGAACGGCAGGATCTGAGCGTCGGCTTCGACGAAGGTCAACTCCGGGCCAATTCCGCTACGCTGTGCCTTGCGGCGGGCAATTTCGAGCATTTCGGGACAGAAGTCGGCCGCGACGATTTCGGACTTGCCTCCGGTCGCCCGTCGAAATGCGAGGGCCAGATCGCCCGTTCCCGTGCAGACATCGAGAATCGGTTCGCCCGGAACGGGTGCCAGCTTTCGAACGGTCCACCACCGCCAGTAACGATCGGTATTGAGCGACAGCAGGTGATTCATGCGGTCGTAGCTCGGCGCGATCTCGCCGAACATCCGCTGCACGCGGGCACCCGATTTGTCGATGCTGGTCGTGGTGGACATGCGATAAGTTGGCGGGGCGGGTGAAAGGCGGTCGCGGCGGTTTTGGCCCGATGTAGAGTCGAGCGATCGACCGGCCGCGACCGGCGGAAATCATTGGCAGGAAACAACTTGCGAGAGTTTCAACGTCCGGCGACAACCAGTTTGCGGGTTGTCCCCAGGAAACGGCGTTGCCGGGGCGAACGACTCCCGCTATTACCTTGTCCCCTCTCACTCGTTGTAACCGTGCGACGTATGATAGTGTAACTGCCCGCCTCTGCTAGAAGCCGCCAATGTCTGTTGCTATGCCGCCCCGGCTGGTTCTCCGCCGGGAAATTCCTTCCCCTCCCGAGCCGCTGCTAGCTCCGCCCCCGCGTCTGCATCCGGCGCCGCGGCACGACATGCGGTGCAGCGTGGCCGACGCCGCCAGCTACAGCGTCATGGTCGGCATCGGCGAGACGTACCTCGCCGCCTTCGCCCTGGCGCTCGGAACGGGCGAAACCTTCGCCGGCCTGATCGCCACCATGCCCATGCTGGTGGGGGCCGCGTTGCAACTGGCAACGCCCTGGGGCCTGCGACGCTGCGGTTCGTACCGGGCGTGGGTGGTGCTCTGCGCCAGCCTGCAAGCGACCGCCCTATTGCTCATACCGGCTGCCGTCTGGCTTAGCGGGACAACGGCCGCGGCGATGTGGGTGTTTGCCGCCGCCACGGCGTATTGGGCCGCCAGCCAGGCGACCGGACCAGCCTGGAATACCTGGATCGAAGAGATCATTCCCAAGCGCGTGCGAGCAAAGTTCTTTGCCTGCCGGGCGCGGACCAGCCAATTATTCACGCTGCTGGGCTTTGTTGCCGGGGGAATTGCCCTGCACCTGGGCGACGCGCACGGCTTTGTCCTCTCGGCCTTCGTCGGCATTTTCCTGGTCGGGGCGGCCTGCCGGTTCCTGTCGGCGGCATTTCTCAGCCAGCAGTCCGAGCCTTCCAAGGGACGCTATCACACGCGCCCGGTCAGCTTGCGACAAATCGTTTCACAGACCAGCGGCGACGTCGGAGGCCGCTTGGTGCTGTACTTGCTGGCCGTGCAAGTTGCCGTGCAGATATCCGGGCCGTACTTTACCCCCTTCATGCTCGCCCAGGAAAAGATGAGCTATTTGAACTACATGCTGCTCATCGGCATCTGCTTTTTGGGCAAAGCGATTGCGATGCCCCTGTGGGGCCGCATCGCTCAAGTGGCGGGCGCTCGCCGGCTGCTCTGGATTGGCGGCACCGGGATCGTGCCGATCGCCGGCCTGTGGGTCTTCAGCGATGTGTTCGACCACTGGCAAACGACGCTGCACGTCCACCTCGGCTTTGCCTCGTTCGACTGGCCGATCTCTGGCGAGTTCATTTTCCTGGGCTGCATTCAACTCGTTTCCGGCATCATGTGGGCGGCCTACGAATTGGCCATGCTGCTGATGTTTTTCGAGGCAATTCCCAAGCAGGACCGGGCCGGCGTGTTGACGTTTTACAACTTCGGCAATGCGGCGGCGCTGGTGGTCGGCAGCCTGATCGGCGCCGCGATTTTGCAATCGCTGGGCGAAACCCACAACGCCTATCTCATTCTGTTTGGTCTCTCGTCGCTGGCCCGGCTGTTCACGCTGCCGCTCTTGGCCCGGACTCCCAACAAGCAGGTCGAGATCGGCGCGCAGCCGGCCGTGCGGGTGATTGCCGTCCGGCCCGGCGACGGCGGGCTCGACCGGCCAATTTTGCCCAGCCTCTCGGAAAACGAGGAGTGGTAAGCGGCCGTTTGCGGTAGAATCTTGGGCATGATTCCCGCCCCCATTGCAACCGACGAACAAGACCGGCTGGCCGACCTGCGCGCGCTCAAGCTGCTCAACACGCCGCGCGAAGAGCGCTTCGAGCGGATCGTGCAGTTGGCTGCGCAGGTCCTGAACGTGCCGATCGCTTACATCGCGCTGATCGACTCCGATCGACAGTGGTTCAAGGCCAAGTGCGGCCTGACGACCGACGAGACGGGCCGCGATATTTCGTTCTGCGGCCACGCCATCCAGCAGGACGAGCCGCTGATCGTGCCCGACGCCCGGCTCGATCCGCGATTTCACGACAATCCGCTCGTCACCGGCGAGCCGTTCGTCCGCTTCTACGCCGGTCATCCCCTGGACGGCCCCAGCGGCTTTCACATCGGCACCTTCTGCATCGCCAGTCCCGAGCCGCGCGAGGCTTCGCCAGCCGAGCTCGACCTGTTTGTCCGCTTCGCTCGGCTCGCCCAGCACGAGCTCGAAATGCTCGACGTGATCGAAGCGCAGCGCGAGCTGCTCGCCACCCGGCGGGCGCTGGCGGCCAGCCAAAAGGCGCTCGCCTTGGAACTGAAGCAGGCCGAGGAATATGTGCGCGGGCTGTTGCCCCTGCGGCTGAAGGGGAACGTGGCGACCGACTGGTGGTATCAGCCGTCGTCGCAATTGGGGGGCGACCTGTTCGGCTATCACTGGCTGACCGGCGATCGCCTGGCGATGTACCTGTTCGATGTGGCGGGGCACGGCGTCGGCGCGGCTTTGATGAGCAGCGCCATTGCCGAGCCGCTGCGGCGGCAATCGTTGCCTGGCTGCGACTTCAACCAGCCGGATCGGGTGCTCGCGGCGCTCAACCGGGCCTTCCCGATGGAAGAACACGCGGGGCGGTTCTTTACAATCTGGTACGGCGTTTATGATGTGCCTTCGCGAGTGCTGAGCTACTCGACGGCCGGGCATCCGCCCGCCATTCTGATCGATCCCGCCGGTTCGTCCACGCGGATCGGCCAGCCCGGCTTGCTGGTGGGGGTGGACGTGGACGCGACCTACGACGTCTGCCGGCACGAAATCGCGCCCGGCTCGCGACTCTACCTGTATAGCGACGGCGTGACCGAAGCGACGCGCGACGATGGACAATTGGTCGGCATGGAAGGCCTCGAAGCGCTGCTGCGCGGCGCGAGCGCGGCGCGTTCGCGCGTCGAGCAGGTTTACCGGCAGATCACCGCCACGACCAACGGCGCCGCCCTCGACGACGACTTCTCGCTGCTGGAACTCGCGTTTAGCTGATTCTGGGCGGCATTACTCTGCGGCCATCGGTTGCGGAGTGGGCCGGGGCGTCGAACCCGCCGCGGATTGCCCCAGCAGTCGGCGGGCTTCGCCCAGCAGGAACTTGGTGTCCATGAAAGGTTGGTAGCTGATGTCCTGCCAGCGAACCAGGCCGTCGCCATCGACCAAAAATGCGCCGTGCAATGGCTGCTGCTCGAAATCGTCGTAGCAGCGGTAGGCCCGGAAGGTTTCCAGCGTGCTGTCGGCGACCAAGGGGATCGGGATTGCCCCTGGCTTGTAGTTGTCGATCGATTGCTTTAGCCCCGCCTCGTCGTCGCTGCTGATGGCGACGAGCGAAATCCCCGCGGCTTCAAACTCCTTGGCGGCGCTGCCGAAGGCCTGCACCTGCTCGGCACAATGCAGGCAGCCGTGACCCAGAAAAAAGAGCACGAGCACCGGCTTGCCGCGGTATTCGGCCAGCGACCGAACCTGGCCGGTGGCGTCTTTGAGTGCCCAGTGATTCGCCGGCGACGGCTGCCAGCGAAAGGGCCCCAGCGTTTCGAGCGACGGCCGCACACCCGTGTCGCCTTTGGGCGCGACGGCGACTTTCCAGTCTTCGGGATAGGCCAGCTCCTTGGCGATCGGGGCGAGGCGAGCGTAGAGCGGCGCGGTCGGGTCGATCGAGCCGCTGATGGCCCGCAACTCGTCGAACGATTTTTTCGCGTCTTCCTTGTTGCCGGCCAGCCACAACAGTTCGACCAGCGCTACGAGCGGGAGCACCTCCTTCTTGCGGCTGCCGGCATGTTTGCGGGCCGCCTCGATCGCCTTGTCTTTGTCGCCCGCCAAAAACTGCACGCGGGCCAGATACCCCGCCTCGGCATGGCTCGACTTTTTCAAATACTCGTGGCCGCGCTTCATGTCCCCCTGGGCTACAGCTTGATGGCCCACCAGTTCGTCCACCGCTTTTTGCAGGGTGGCGAGTCGCTGGCTGTTCTTGTTTTCGCCACGCTTGCGGGCTTTTTCAATGTCGGCCTCCGATTTTTTCTCGACGCGGGCCTTGTTCTCCGCCTCGGCGATCACTTGCAGGTGCGCCCCCTTCACGGCAGCCCAGCGCTGCTGCAAGTCGGCAAGCTGAGCGTCCCCCAGCGAGACGTTTCCGCTGCGATAGTGTGCCATGCCCAAGTACCGCAGCCGCTTGACCTGTTCGTTCTCGTTGTCGGTCGCTTCCAGATAAGGCGTATCGCAGAAGGCGACAAGCTCGTCCCAGCATTCGAAGCGGGCCAGGGCCTCGAACAGCCGAAGGCGGCCGTAGTTCGCGCTTCCCTTGGTGAGCGTGTTGTACTTGGGATGCCGGGGCAACTCGCACATGTTCTTGGCCAGGTCGATCGCGCCCTGCATCCGGCCGACGAAAACCATGTCGCGAATCAGCCATTCGTTGTTGTGGGCGAAGTTGTGAATCTGGTCGGGCATCACCCGGTCGCGCATCATGTGGGCATGATCGACGCGGGCCGACGCCTCTTGTTGCCAGCAGGCGTCGTCGTACCGCTTCAGACGCGAATAGATGTGCCCCGGCATGTGCCACATGTGGGCAATGCCGGGAGACGACTGCCCGCCCAACGCCGCCGAACCAAGCGCCTTCTCCGCCTGCTCGTAATCCCACAGGTGAATCCGGTAGTGGTGGGCCGGATGCATCGGCTCGGCCAAAAACACCTGGTCGAGCAGGGCGTCGATCGCCAGATAGCTGCTGATCGGAATGCCCGAATCGCGGTTCTTCCACAATTGCAGCGCCAGGAAAGCCCGCGCTTCGACGTCGCTGGGGTGCTTGTAGAGAATTTTTTCAAGGGCTTTGGTGTACGCTTCGCCCCGTTCTTTCTTTTTCTTAGAGTCGGCCTTGAACCAGGCATCGAGCGCGTCGATATACATCGTCTCCCGCTCGGTAATGCCCCCCTTGTGCTTCAGGCATTCGGCCATGAACTTTTTCCCGCGGCTGGCGTTGTCGATGTTGGCCATCGCCATCCCCCAGTACGCGATGCCGCACTCTTTATCCAGCAAAGCGGCCTGGCGGAACGAGCGCTCCGCCTCGTAGTACCAGAAGCCGTGCAGTTGCCCGACCCCCTGGTTGATAAACGCCTGGGCTTCGGGCGATTTGGTCGTCGCAGGAAAATTGATCTGCGGCATCCCGGCCATCAGGTAGGCCCGTTGCCGCGGCCCTTCGTTGAAGACCTCGCCGTGCTGCGAGTGCCCCGGCAGCGGCCCGGTGGGCGCGGCTGCTTCGGCAGGCTTTTCAGCTTCGGCCGGCTTGGCTTCCGCAGCCGGCGCGGGCGGGGGCGGGGGTTGCTGAGCTAAGACCGCCTGCGCGGCAGCCAGCGCGAACAGAACCGACCAAAGGAGGGAGGGCCGGGACATAGACGACAATTCCAGGTAGGAATGGGTGGGGCGGAGTTCTTGATTCTAGGCTGATGACGCCGGCATCCGCAATCGTTTTGCCACGGGGGTAGTGGCCTAACGGTTTGCTACCAGCGGTGGATTCAGGCGACGGTTTTTAAGTGCCAAGTCGGCCGGGTACTTGCGTTTCGCTTATCGTTTATTGTGTTTTTTGTGTGTGCTGGTTTCGCTAATCATTTGCAACTCGTGCCAGCCGCGGCACTTGCGTCGCGATTAGCGATCAGCAAAACAGGTTTCGCTTATCAGACCGATCAGCATAACGCAGGGCTGGCTCCGAGAGCGCTTCTGGCAACATTGCAGGCGAGCGGGGTGGGCAAACATCCCGATGGCGTTCCATTTTCCAAGGAACTCCTTCCTGAAGGAACACACCCCACCGGGAGGCTGACGCCGCCCGCTCGCGGCACTGCGCTCGGCAATCATGCTACACCTCGCTGGCTGGACTGACCGGTGAACAAGAGCTACTTTGCCAGAAGAACATGCGCGCGTCAAGCAACTTGCGCGCGTACTTTTTAGAGGCCCGCCACTTGCGCCGCCCAAGCCTGCCGCAAGCGTTTGCGCCGCTTCGTTTTACGGTGGCAGCGACAGACGCAAGTCGAGTCGTTTTTTTCGGCCCGCGTGACTAGTCTGGTCCAGTAGGGACGACGCCGCTGAAAGAATCAATCGCGACGTAAATGAATGCCTTCGTCACTGCGGTACGCAACCCAAACCGCTGTCAGCAGTTGCGAGTTGCATTGCCTCGCTGCGCCGCCATCCAAATTGGACGGAAGACGAGATGAAAATCGTCGAGAAAACTGCACTCAGGATGCTTAGCGTGATCGTTAGCGAGCCAACGGAATTGATCGACTAGCTGCCAGCCTGGATTCCACCCGCGCGCGAAAATGCCGCGCCGGGTTTGGACGGTGGGGCAGATACATCGGCACCTGCCGATGCGGGTAAATGAAGATATAGCTCACAATCCGCCGCAAGGCGATCTGGCGGCTTTCCGCGATTCCCTCTTGAATGCCGCCCTCGGCGGCATCCGGGCGTAAAGTTGCATTAGTCGCTTCCGATTCGATACCCTCTCATAGGAGCCACCATCTGCAACATGACCATCGAGACCGCTACTGCGATCTGTCCTAGCTGCCAAACCACGGCTCCTCCTATCGAGGGCTACGTGGGCTGGTTCTGCGGAGTCTGCGGTAAGAGACGCCCTCTTCCAAAGGGTGTGACCGCGACTCACGGGCGAGCCGTGCCACTGGACACCAAGTGCGATACGCAGCCTTGGCCAAGGCAAACCGCTCCGACCGAAAGCGGGCTGGCTATGTAGCGTCCCCCGCCACTGGCCGTCCGTTCCGATAGAGCAGCACCCGAATCACTCTAGTTTGTAGTTCGATGATTTCCCGCTCGGTCCAATCGGGGCTGTCTTGAAGCTCAGCCAGGAACGCTGAAACACGGGAAAAAGGACGATCCGTGGCGCGGCACTGGTTAAGGCAGTCGTTGACGCCCGATTCGATCCGGGCTTCTTGCTCGGCTGAGAGTCGCATGGCTAGCGTGCAGGAGAGTGGACGAGACAAAGGTGGAAATCGTACCAACTCTAGGACGCAAACTGAGTCCACTCGTCGCGCTCATGTAATTCTGCGGCCAAGAAACAAAAAATTCCCGGCCGGTTCCCCGGCCGGGGTTCAAGTTCGCCCGTTCCTACCCCGGTCGCTTCTGCAAGTCGAGCATGTGGCCAGCGTCGTCAACCGAATGATCGTACAGGGCTGCCAGCATTCGCCCATCTTTGTGCCCCATCGATTTGGCCAGCCGGTCAGCCGGTAGAACCTTGGTCATCCGGGTGGCGAACGAGCGGCGTAGGCAATACAGCGTTGTCGGTTCGCCGGCCGGCGCAGGGAACGCGTAGCGAGCGAGGGAGAACCTGGTGCCAGCGAATCTGGACCAC
>JBBDYF010000100.1:0-31609 GCA_040901775.1 Pirellulaceae bacterium
GAAAGAATCTTTGCACGATGGTATGGGTGAAATCGACGCCAAAGCAAGCGACCCAAAACACCACGGTCACAATCACCGAAACCACCGCGCTTTTCCAAATCAGCCCGGCCAAGGCCGACACGGCGTAGTAGATCAAAAACATGAACAGGAAAATGGGGATGCACCAGAGCATCCCCCGGTTCCAAATGCCGAACCGCAGCCCGGCAATCAGCCATAGGCCAACCAACAGGAGCGAAACGCTAAGCAGAATGAACGCGCAGCCCCCCAGGAATTTGGCCGTGAACAACAGCGACCGCGAGACCGGCTTGCTGAGCAGCAGCGTGATCGAGCCCGGATCGAACATCTGCGGAATGATGGCCGAAGTGACGAGGATCGCCGCGATCATGCCGAAGACGCCGACGATCCAGTTCATCGCAGTCGTCAGCACCCATTCTTTGACAAAATTGTCGGCCTGCTGCTTGGTGAACGGCAGCGGGTCCGATGCCATGCCGAAGTAGCTGACGCTGATCGACTGGGCCGAGCGGGTGTGGATGTGGGCGCGAAACGGAGTTTCGATCAACAGGCGGTTGAGCCGAGCCAGTTCGTCCCGGCTCAGATCGTCGCGCGGGCGGGCGAGATAATCCTTGGCCTCCTGGGGAAGCGACGCCTCGCTCCAGTCGTCAGCCCGGTAAAAGTCGCGCCGGTGAATCAGCTCGTTCAGTCCTTCGCGCAGGGTGTCCATCCCTTGCAGGAACTCGCGTCCTTCGCCTCGGCGGTTGTCGGCAATCCTTTCGAGCCGGGCGAGCTGGCCGCGGGTTTCTTCATCGAACTGCGACCAGATGCGGCGGCCGGGCGAAGGCTCGCCGGCTGCATGGGCGCCGCGCAGCCGGGCCACCAGTTCCGGGCCGTCGATCCGGTCTCCCCAGGTGAACTCGCCCGTCAGATTCAGCTTGTAGCCGATCGGAGCAACCGCCAGCAGGAACAGCACGATCAAGCCCAGCAGCACCCACAGCACCGACGAGGCAAGCGCCTCGCGAAAGGAATCTTTGATGATGGCCAGGTAAGGACGCATTGCTTAATGACTAATGACTAATGACTAATGACTAATGTGATTCAATCCACCGTTTCCGCCACGATTTCCAAATACGCCTCTTCCAGGCTCACGCGGCGGCGGGTCAGGCCGACGATGCTCACCCCCGCTTGCCGCAGACGGTCGATCAAGAGATCGACCGTGGGCTGATCGACCACCCGCGTGACCACCCGATGTTCCGTCAGCGAAAACGACTGCCAGCCGCTGATCGGCAGGCTGCCGAGCGTTTCACGGACGAGCGGCTCCAGAGCGGTCAGGTCGAGATGCAATTCGAGTTCTTCGTGGCCGCCGTGCGGCTGGCCGTTGCCGGCGACTTGGCCGCGGCCCGAGGTGATTTGGGCGACGTTGGCAACCCGCAGGAGGTTGCCCCGGTCGAGGATGGCAACGCGGTCGCAAATCAGTTCGACCTCTTGCAGGAGATGGCTGTTGAGAAAGATCGTTTTGCCCCGCTTTTTCAGGTCGGACAAAAAGCCGCGCACCTGCGAGCGGGCCAGCGGATCGAGGCCGTCGGTCGGCTCGTCCAGAATGAACAGGTCGGGATCGTGCAGCATGGCCTGCGCCAGGCCGAGTCGCTGCAGCATCCCTTTCGAGTAGGTTCGCACGGGGTCTTTGGCCCGCGCCGCCAGGCCGACCATTTCCAACAGTGGCCCGCGGCGCTGGCGAATTTGCGACGAGGGAAGGTTGCTCAGATGGCCGTAATACTCGAGCGCCGTGAAAGCCGTCAGGTGGCGAGGAACGCGCAGATTTTCGGGCAGGTAGCCGACCAGCCGGCGGGCCCGGCGGTCGCCCGCCGGAAAGCCCAAGAGGCGGGCCTCGCCCGACGTGCGGCGGATGATCCCGAGCAATGTTTTGATGAAGGTCGTTTTGCCCGCGCCGTTGCCCCCCAGGAGGCCGAAAATCTCGCCCCGCTCGACGCGCAGCGAAACCCCTTTCAGGGCCTCTTGCCGCTTGCGGCGGACGAAGCCTTCGACGTAAGTCTTGCGCAGTTCATGCGTTTCGATCGCTGGCTCGGCAGGCACGCGACTCCCTCTGACCCGGTCACTCGTTCAATTCGTTGGTCCACCTACCGGAATGTACCGCGCCAGCCTCGCGCCGGTTTCGCCCTTCTGGCGGCTACTTCGTTGGTCCGAGCTTCGTCGCCTCGCGGCCAATCGAATGATAGACGAAGCCGTGCCCCTGCATGGCCGCGGCGTCGTACAGATTGCGGCCGTCGAAGATGACCGGACCCGCCATGCGGCGGCGCATCTCGTCGAAATCGGGATTGCGGAACTCGCCCCACTCGGTGTTGATCGCCAGCGCATCGGCCCCTTCGAGAACATCCATCGGCGTGTGGCCATACACCAGCTTGTCCCCATACTCGGCCCGGACGTTTTCCATCGCCTCCGGATCGTGAACGGCGATCTTGGCGCCCGCGTTGAGCAGGTGGTTGATCAGCGTCAGAGCGGGGGCCTCGCGAATATCGTCGGTCTTGGGCTTGAAGGCGAGCCCCCACAAAGCGATCAGCTTGCCCGACAATTGCGTGCCAAAATGTTCGCGGATCTTGTGCCACAAAACGTGCTTCTGGCGGTTGTTCACCTCGTCGACCGCGTCGAGCATCTGCGGATCGAGCCCCACCTCGCGGGCCAGGTGCGCCAGGGCTCGCACATCCTTGGGAAAGCAACTGCCGCCGTATCCCACGCCGGGAAACAGGAACGCAAAGCCGATCCGCCGGTCGTGGCCGATGCCGCGCCGCACGTCGTTGATGTCGCCCCCCAGCCGTTCGCACAGGTTGGCCATTTCGTTGATGAAGCTGATTTTGGTCGAGAGCAGCGCGTTGGCCACGTACTTGGTCAACTCGGCGCTTTCGGGGGTCATGGTCAAAAACGGCTTGTCGGTTCGCAAAAACGGAGCGTACAGTTCCGCGAGCGTTTCGTGGGCATGTTCCGAGCGAACGCCGACGACGACTCGATCGGGATATTGAAAGTCGTTGACTGCCGCCCCTTCCTTGAGAAATTCGGGGTTGCTCGCCACGTCGCACTCGCGGCCGGTCAGTTCGCTCAGCTTATGCCGCAGCTTGGCGTTGGTTCCCACGGGAACCGTGCTCTTGATGACCACAATGGCATCTTCCGGCAGGTGCTTGGCAAAGCCCTCGGCCGCCTTCCAGACGTACTTCAGATCGGCGGCGCCCTTGTCCTCGGGCCGCTCGGAAGTCGGGGTGCCGACGGCGATAAAGACCAGCTTGGCGCTCGATACCGCTTCGGCCGTCTTGGTGGTGAATCGCAAGCGGCCCGATGAAGCATTCCGCACCACCAGCTCGGACAGGCCGGGCTCGTAGATCGGAATTTGGCCCTGCTCGAGCCGCTCGATCTTGGCCTGGTCGATATCGACGCAGGTGACTTCGTTGCCGCTGTCGGCCAGGCAGGTCCCGGTGACGAGGCCGACGTATCCGGTGCCAATCATGGCGATTTTCATGCGTACTCCTCCGTGGGCAAAACAGTGGTTTTCCAGCCGCCAAGGTAAGGGAAAACTGGAAATCTGCCTAGGTTAAGTCAGGGCGGGAACAGCCGATTCGGCATACCAACCCGAAGCGTCAGCGAGGGGCTGAGATTGTCCCTCGCTGACGCGTCGGCTGCGATGGTCCCTCGCTGACGCGTCGGCTGCGATGGTCCCTCGCTTACGCGTCGGCTGCGATGGTCCCTCGCTGACGCGTCGGCTGCGATGGTCCCTCGCTTACGCGTCGGGTTAGTGTCTATTGCAACGCGCTAGCTCCGCAGGCGGTCGCCGACGGAGGCAAAAATGCCGTACATCGCGTCTAGATACTCCTGCGCCTCTTCGCACGGCATCACCAGCGGCGGGCTAACGCGAATCACTTTTCCGGCGAGCGGGCCGAGCAGGTGGATGGCCCGCCCCTGTTCGTCTCCCAGATAGCAGGCTTCGACCAGGGCCTGGGCCACGGCATCGGCCGGCGCGCGACCGACTCCGGCGCATTCGATGCCCCAGACCACCCCCTCGCCCCGAATGTGGGCGACGATGGGCAACTCCCCCAGCCGCAAGAGCCCCCGCTCGATCACTTGGGACAAGCGGGCCGCCTGGCCGATCACATCGGTCCTTTCATATTCGTCAAGCGTCGCCAGCACCGCGGCGCAGGCCAGCGGGTTGGCGCTCCAGGTGTCGGACGCTTCGCCGTAGTGCAATTGAGCGAAAATGTCGGTTCGGCCGACGGCGGCGCTAACCGCCACGCCGTTGCCCAACCCTTTGCCGAGCGCCACGATGTCGGGCTCGACGCCGTACTCGGTAAACGCGAACAGCTCCCCAGTGCGGCCGAAGTTGGCCTGCACTTCGTCGAGAATGAAGATGATGTCGTGTTTGCGACAGAACCGCTCCAGTAGCTGCAAGTATTCCTTCTGCGGGTGAAACGATCCGCCGCCCCCCAGGTACGGCTCGGTAATCAGGGCGCAAATCCGGCTGCCGTGCTGCTTCCACAGGGTGTTGAGCTCGGCCTCGTAGGGGGCCAGGTCCAACGGCTGCCGCTGGGCGGCCACGTTCAGGCATTCTTCGCGAGGAAAGCTGATGAACCGGACGCGCGGGTCGCGATCTTTGTCGGTCTCGCAGCCCGTTACCGCGCCGGCCAGCCCCTTTTTGCCGTGGAAACCGTGGCGCGTGGAAAGGATCAGGTCGCGCGGGCCGGATGCGGCGCCGTGGGCCAGCGCGGCCCACAGGGCTTTCTGAATCGCTTCGCTGCCGCTGGCCGCCCAGAGCACTTGCTCGCAGCGGGCACCTCCCGGTTGAGCCTGCATCAACTCGACCAACCGCTCGCTGCAAGTGACTTCAATTTCGGTGACGGCGTTGTACGCATTGAGCGTTACCGCTTCGCCGAATTCGTCCTTTGCGTTGATCGCGCCCAGGCCCAGATAGTGCATCACCCGGTGCCACCACCGCGTCGGATTATGTCCCAGGTTCATCACCAGCACGCCGGCGGTGAAATCGGCCAGCTTGCGCCCCTCGGGAGTCCAGTGGTACGAACCCGCGCTCTTCGCCAAAACCGCCAGGCTGGGAGTAAAGGTGCGCAGCGCGAGCGGCTCGACCGCCGCCAGCCGGCGGCGAATGTCGTTCGATAGATCCTCGCCGGGGTGCTCTATCACAGGGGCCGGTTCAGTGGTATGCGCTACGGGCATGGCTGTTCGAGTTTCATTAGCCGGAACCAAACCTGGTTCCGGTGGTTTCGCGCGGAGGATCGAGGGCTGGAAATGTCGCCTGCGAGTCGATGTCAGTTGGGCGTCGCTCCGGGAGCAAGTTTGCTCCCGGCTATGGTTTCGTCAGGCGTTCACGCGGCCGGCGTACAGCACTTCGGGTTCGGCCTTGCCCGGCGCGAGCAGCACTAGCCCGCCGCGCGGGTGGTCGATCTCGACGATACAGTTCGGAACTCCGGCGACATGCCGGGCCAAGATCGCCTCCAATGCTTGCACGGCCGCGACGACTTGCCGGTCGGAAGCGACATCGTTGTAGGCCAATTGGCGGGCAGATTCCAGCCGGGCGGGGCGATCCACGGCAGGCCCGCCGAATTCGACGCTCGCCACCTCGCGGACGAACCGCTCGAGCACTTCGACCCCGTAGCCGCGCTGCGACCGCTCGCCCCACGGTTCCAAAAACGTGCCGTTGTAGTGATTGTTGATGTGAATTTTGCGCTCGCCGGGCGTCCGCCCTTCGACGGTGCATTCGATTCCGCGGCGACGGCTGTGGGCGTTCCACACGCCGTTGTCGAAGCGGAACTGCACCTCTTGATCGACGTAACCGGGAAAATTGTCGGGCGTGACCCAGCTCGTGTGGATGTCGAAAGCCGCCTGGCGGCCCCCGGCATACTCGTAGATCAACCGCAACTGGGTCGAATCCCAGGTCGGGCCGTCGGCCGAACCGACGATTCCCCGCTGGCCGGTACAGGCGACACTCTTCAGCCGTCCGCCAAAGGTAAAGTCGATCAGCTTGATGTAATGAACGGCGACGTAGGTGCCCGGGTTGCGGCCGGCGATCCACTCGGCAAACTGCCCGCCGCTGATGCTCTTGGGCTCGAGCAGCGTGCAGTAGCCGTTGTTGACGTGCAGCAGTTCCTGGTCCGCCACCAGCGTCCGCAGTTTCTTGTGATCGGGATCGAGCAGCTTGTGATACACGACCTTGGCCAGCACGCCATTTTCGCGCGCCAACCGCGTCAGTTCGTCCAGTTCGCTAAGCAACAAGACCGAAGGCTTCTCGATCAAAACGTGCTTGCGCGCCTGCAGGGCAGCCTTGGCCCCGGCAAAGTGGCGGTCGTCGGGTGTGGCAATGCAGACGAAATCGACGTTGTGCCGCAAAAGCTGGCCGGTAGAATCGGGTTCACGAAAGCTGGCGAATGCCGCAATCCGCGACCCCGCGGCGCGGCCGTACGCCTCGGCCCGGTTGCCCGTCCGGCTGGCGACCGCGGCGAGCTCCACTTGGCACAGGCCGAAGCGCGGGTCGTACACGCCGGCGGCGTGGGCCTGCTCGAAAAACGGGCGATACGTTTCGTCAAAAATCATTCCCATGCCGACCATGCCGGCACGCAGCTTGTGGGTTGCGGTGTTGGGGGCGTTTGTCATAAGTGAATTCAGCGTGGCCTGGGCGAGAAACTGGATTTCGGACCATTCGGCAATTATGCTCAACCTATCCGGTCAGTCGCACCCAAGAAGTGAACTCACTTTATACATGGCCGCTCTCTCCGTCAAGTCGGTGCCGTTCCCGCAGTCGGCGGATCAACCGCCCGAAACATCGCGGGTCGATGCCGTTTATATGCAGATTCTACTGCGGATCGTGCGGGGGGAATTGCAGGGGGGGACCGAGCTGAAGAGCACGCAAATCGCACGGCAACTGGGCCTCAGCCGCACCCCCGTCGTGCAAGCCCTGCAACGGCTGGCGGCAGAGGGGATTGTCACGCTCGAAATGAACAAGCGGGCCGTCGTCCGGCCGGGCGCCGAAAACTGGCTGGTCGAACTGCACGAACTGCGCGAGCTGCTCGAACCGGCAGCCGCGGCCCGCGCCGCCGAGCGAATTCCCGACGAGGTTCTGGACCGCTTGGACAACATGGCGGCTGTGGCACGGCCTCGTCGCGGCACGGCCTGGATGCAGGCGGCGCAGGAATTTGATTTCGCCCTGCACCTGGCGATTGCCGACCATGCGGGCAACTTCGCCCTGGCCGAAACGATCCGCAAAATCTGGACGTTCAAACGGGTCTCGTACCTGGCGGCTCCCGAACCGATCGAAACGCTGGAACGTGGCTACGGCGAGCATGTATCGCTGCTGGCCTCCCTGCGAGCGCGCGACCCCGAAACGGCCCGCGCCGCCATGCTCTTCCACTTGCGCTCGGCGGCGGCGATGCGCATCAGCCGGACAATCGTCTGACAGGCTGAATTCCCGCCGCAATCTTGGCCCGGCATTTGCTTGAAGTGGCCCGGTTTGGGATCTGGCCCATTTTCACCGCCCACGGGAGCACGCTTGTGACACGGACCAACTGCGCTTTGGCTGCGGCTTCAACCTGCGCAGCCTCGATCGGGCTGTCGCTCTGTCTTGCCGTCTCGGCCACGGCTCAGACGCCACCTGCCGATGCAGCCCAGCGGCCCGGCGCGCCGAAGCTGCCGGAACCGTTCCACACGCCCTCGGCGATAAAATTTGTGGAGGTGATTCCGTGGCCGGCCGACCGCACGCCAACCGCGCCGCCAGGATTTCGCGTGACGGCGCTGGCCCGCGATTTGGAAAGCCCGCGCTGGATCACCGTTTTGCCCAACGGCGACATTTTGGTCGCCCAGTCGCGCACGCTTCCCAAGCCAGAGAAGAAAGCAGAAGCACCCAAAAGCGAGGAGGACAAGAAAAAAGCCGAGGGGATGAAGAAATCGAAGACGGTGACCGGCGAGTCGCCCGACCAGATCACGCTCCTACGCGACGCCAATGGCGATGGGCGTCCGGAAATTCGCGAGACATACCTCGAGGGACTCAACCAGCCCTTCGGCATGGCCCTGCTCGCGGTCGGCGGAAAGGAAACCCTGTTCGTAGCCAATACCGACAGCTTGGTGGCGTATCCCTACCAAGCGGGCCAGAACCGCCTGGATGCCAAGGGAATGAAGGTGCTCGACCTGCCGGCCGGCGGCTACAACAACCACTGGACTCGCAATGTCGTCGCCAATGCAGACGGCACCAAGCTCTACGTCTCGGTCGGTTCGGCCAGCAATGTTGGCGAGTATGGCACCGCGGCCGAGGTGTTGCGGGCCTGCATTTTGGAGGTAAATCCCGATGGCACCGCGCTGCGCGTCTTTGCCGAGGGGCTGCGCAATCCGGTCGGCATGGCCTGGGAGCCGCAGACCGGCGCGCTCTGGACCGCCGTGAACGAGCGCGACGAACTGGGGGACGAACTGGTCCCCGACTATCTGACGAGCGTCCGCGAAGGGGCCTTTTACGGCTGGCCCTATGCCTACTTCGGCAACCACGAAGATCCGCGCCGCAAGGGAGAGCGGCCCGACCTGGTGCGGAAGTCCGTCGTGCCCGACTATGCCTTGGGTGCTCATACGGCGTCGCTCGGGCTGGCGTTTTATCGCGGGCAGGCTTTCCCGGAAAAATATCGGAGCGGGGCCTTTATCGGACAGCGCGGTTCGTGGAACCGGTCGGAGTTTGTCGGCTACCGGGTGGCGTTCGTGCCGTTCAAGGATGGCCAACCAGCCGGCAAGACGGAAGACTTTTTGACGGGCTTTTTGGCCAACGACACGCAGGCCTACGGCCGCCCGGTCGGTGTCGCGGTGGCCAAGGATGGATCGCTATTGGTGGCCGACGAGCCGGGCAACACCGTCTGGCGAATTAGCCCCGACGACAACCGCTAGGAGCACCGCGATGGATCGCCGCGGTCTGACGTTGGTCGAACTGCTGGTGGTGATCGCCATTGTCGGGCTGCTGCTGGCGCTCGCTTTGCCCGCCGTGCAAATGGCCCGCACCGCGGCCGCCCGCATGGCGTGCGCCAACAATCTGCGCCAGATCGGCCTGGCGCTGCATCAGCGCCACATTTCCCATGAAAGCCTTCCGCCTGGCCGGGGAACTCCCGTGCCGCGCATCTTCTCGGCGCAGGCTTACCTGCTGCCCTATGCCAAACAAGGAAACCTGCACGGCACGATCGACTTCGACGCCCCGCCCGCCGAGTTCACCGTGTTCCCGGCGACTTTTTACGATGGCTCGCGCAACCTGGCCGCCGCCACCAGCCAGCCGCTGCTGTTTGTCTGCCCGTCCGATCCGGCCAGGGGGCGAGTTCCCGGCTCGACTTACGGCGGAACCAACTACGTTGCCACGGCCGATAGCGGCGTCACCAGTGGCCTGCTGACGGCGGCCGACGGCGTCTTCTTCCTCGGCTCGGCGATCCGGATCGAACAGATCACCGACGGCTCGTCGCAAACCGCTGCCTTCAGCGAGAAAACCTTGGGCCAAGGGGCCGGCGCTGCCGGTGGCTCGCCGGGCGATCCGCGGCGGGCGATGCGCGAACTGCCCGGGGCGATGGAGCCCACCGTCGGCGCTTGCGGCGCGAGCGGTTCGGGCGACTGGAATCACGAGCGAGGGGCCAAGTGGATCGTGGGAAACTACGGCAACACGCTGTACAACCACGCATTGCCCCCGAACGCGCCGGCTTGGGACTGTTTGAACGCGACCCAGCAAAAGGCCCGCACCGCCCCCCGCAGTAATCATCCCGGCGGCGTACACGTATTGTTCTGCGATGGGAGTGTCCGCTTCACGAGCGACCAGATTCACCTGCCCACCTGGCAAGCGCTGGCGACCCGCGCCGGCGGCGAAGTCGCCAGTGGCGCTTTCTAGCAAACGCCGCGCGCCGCCGGCGGAAAACTTGATTGACTTCGCCATTTACCAGGATTAGCATCGCCTTTCGTCCGGCAGTGCGCGCGGCGGGCTTCGTGCAACTACCGCAAAGCACTCGTCAGGCTATTTTCTGGCAGTAAGTTCGGCCCTCCTGGCTGGAGAGACGACCATGACCGCATGCAAGCAGGTTTGGCTCGGATGCTTCGTCGTTCTGGCGGCGGCAATGTGCCCACCAGCGGCCTCGGCCATCGCTCCCGACAGCCCCGAAGTCCGCAAGATTCTCGACAAGGCCTTCGAGTACCTGGCGACCGCCAACGACGGCCGCCTGGGTGGCAAGTGCCTGATCGGCCTGGCGTTTCTGAAGGACGGCAAACCGGAGGATCATCCGAAAGTGGATGCGGCGATCAAGGCCTGCCAAGCCGCGGCCAAGCCGGCGGCAGCCGAGATCAAGACAGATATCTACAGCACCGGCATCGCGATCATCTTTTTGTGCTCGGTCAATTCCAGCAAGTACAGCGCCGAGATCATCAAGTTCCGCGATTCGCTCGAAGCGCGGCAGAAATCGCACGGCGGCTGGGGCTATCCCGAAAAAGAAACCGGCGATACGTCGATGACCCAGTACGGCGTGCTCGCCTATTGGGAGATGTCGAAGGTCGGCTTTCCGACCTCGCTCGAATCGACCGAGCGGGTCGCCAACTGGCTGTTGCGAACGCAAGCCCCCGAGGGGAACTGGGGCTATCAAGGCAAGGAAGCCGAGGGGCGCGCCCGGCTGGAACTGGTCAAGCAGGATAGCGCCCGCCTGGGAATGTCGGCGGCCGGCCTGGGGGCGACCTACATGGTGGCCGACCTGCTCGGCTTCGGCGACGCGGTGGCGGTCCACGACGCGTCGCTTCCCCTCGCGCTGAAACCGATTCGCAAGGGACAGCCCAAAACGGCCCGCACCAAGAAGGTGGAGTTGCGGCACGTCCGCAATGCCCAAGATCAAGGACGCGAATGGATGACTGAGAACTTCGCAATCGAAACGCCCAGTTGGAACTACTACTATCTCTACGCCCTCGAGCGTTACCAGAGTTTTCTCGAAGCGGCCGAGGGGCGGTCGGTCAAAGACCCGCGGTGGTACAACGAAGGGTATGCCTTTCTTAAACGCAATCAAGATCCGACCGGCAGTTGGAAGGCCGAGACCGCGGGAATGGAAGCGGTCGATACGGCGTTCGCCTGCCTGTTCCTGTTGCGGTCCACGAAAAAAGCGATCGACAAATCGAAAAGCTATGGCGAGGGGGCGCTGCTGGCGGGTCGCGGCTTGCCCGACGATACCCAGCTCGTGCGAATTCGGGGCGGGCAAATCGTGTCGCGCAAGGCCGACCTGACCGCCAAACAGTTGCTCGATGTTTTGTCGGCCCCGGACCACATCCTGTTCACGGCGGTTGCGATCGATGTCGAGTTCATTCGCGACCAGGTCGCCGCGGCGCCGGAAGCGGAGCGCGCTCAGTACGTGACGCGCTTGCGAAAGCTGGTCGCCGGCGGCGTTGCCGACGCCCGGCTAGCCGCGGTCGAGTCGCTGGGAATGCTCCGCGACGTTCGCAGCGGCGAGGCCCTGATCGCCGCCTTGGACGATCCCGACTGGCGCGTGGTCGTGGCCGCCGATACGGCCCTGCAAACCATCGGGCGATCGCTTTCGCCCAGCGGGCTAACCGACGAGCCCGACGACAAGGCCCGCACCGCCGCCAAGCAGCGGTGGAAACAGTGGTACGTGGCGATTCGCCCGGATGCCCAGTTCCCGAATTAGCATTCCTGCAAAGCAGCCCATGAGTTCCGCCAAGAAACCCACGCCAGCGGGGCCTGCGAATCCGATCCCGCCGCAGGCGCGGCGCGGGCTGGGTGGAAAGCTGCTGGTGCTGCTGTTTGGTGCCGGGCTGCTCGCGAGCATCGCCGTCGGCGGCGCATTCTGGATGATTGGTGGCGCTGGCAGCGCCGCCGGCGAGGCTGCGGCTGCCGGCTCGCCAACCGTTCCCCAGCCGACCGGTCCCCCGCCGGCGTTCCATCCCGTGCTTGCCGCCGCTCCCAATCGTGGCGAGGCCGAGCCTGCCGCGGCGTTGGAAGCGCAGTTCAGCGGTCTGCCGGCGCTCGCCGCCCCACTGCAACCGAAGTTCGCGGAGACCTCGTTCACCGGCGCGGCGAGTTCGGACTTGATCGTTCCCGCCGGTGGCAAGCCGATCGACGTCGCCCAGCCCGACGCGCCCCGCCACGAGCGGTGGCAAATTCACTTTCCTGCCGGCAACTCGCTCGAGACGTACATCCGGCAGATGGAGTTCTTCAAGATCGAGTTGGGCCTGATCGGCGGCTCCGACCAGGTCATCTACCTGTCGAACCTGGCCAACGAGCGGCCGACGGTTCGCCAGGGACCGGCTGCCTCCGAAAACCGGCTGTACCTCGTGTGGCAACGAGGCGCGATGCGCGAGGCGGACGAGCAGTTGGCGGCTCGGGCCGGCGTGTCGCTGAAGGGGAAGGTCGTCGCTCACTTCTGCAGTTCGGACCTGGAGGGGCAACTCGTCCGCCTGGAAGAGACGTTTGCCAAGCAGGTGGGAAACCAGAAAATCCGCAAAACCACGTTCGGCATGCGGGCCACGGGGCAGGAAGGCTTCCGGCTGTCGGTCGTCGAGCAACTAGCCGACGGAGACTAAAGGCTCTTCACACGGGCCGCGCTTTCCCCGGTGTTGGCCGTGGAAGGCGGGAAGTTGAGTTAGGGATTATAAACGGCCGCTGGAAAGCATTGGGCATGGCGAAGAGCGCTGAACAGTTTTTGAACGACCTGGAACAGAGCGGTCTCGTTCCTGGCGAGATGGTGGCCAGCCTGCGCCGCCAGGTTGCCAAGGCAACGTCGCCGGTCGCCCCGGCCACCATCGCCAAGTTGCTGGTCGATAAGGGGCAGATCACCGCCGCGCAGGCCGAGCGCATGCAAAGAGCGGTCGCCGCTACTCAGCCGGCCGATTTGGAGCCGCTCGACGATTTGGAGCCACTCGATGGGCTCGAACCGCTGGACGGCCTGGAATCTCTCGACGGGCTAGAATCGCTCGATTCGCTCGGGTCGGACGATTTGTTGGGCACGCCGGTCCTGGCGGTTGCTCCGGCCAAATCTCCGCGCGCTGGGCAGGCCCAGGTCGCCCGGCAGGTGGCAGCGCCCGCGGCCACGGCTGCGAACATTGCCCCGCCAAAGCGCGGCAACAGCAAGACCGGGCTGCTTGTCGGCGGCCTCGCGGTCGTGCTGCTGGCGGTCGGTGCAGTCGCGGCTTGGTTTTTGTTCCCCCGCGGCAATGGCGAGGCCGAGATTGCCCTGGCCGATCAGGACTTTCAAGCGGAGCAATACGAAGGGGCAGCCGCCAAGTACGACGCCGTGTTGCAGCAGTATCCGCGGCATCCGCAAGGCTCGCGCCTGCGGGTGCAGCGCGGCTTTGCCCGGGTGCTGGCCGCCCAGGAAAGCTCCAGCGATTGGCAAGTGGTGCTCGCCGCCGCCGGCGAGCAACTGCCGCCGATCGCCGGCGAGCCCGAACTGCCGCAGATCCATGCCGAGCTTGCGCCGCTGTTAACCGAAATGACTTTGAAACTCGCCGAACAGGCCGAGCGGGCAGGGTCGCCGGAACTGGCGGCGAGCCGGCTTGCCCAGGCTCAGGCGTCGCTGGCCCTGGCTGGCGACGGGCGGCTCGTTCCCGGCGCGCTGCGCGATTGGCAGGGGCTGGGCAGAGTGCGCGAATCGCTGGCCCTGCTCGCCTACGAGCGCGAGCGCGCCGCGGCGCTCGACAATGCGGTTGCAGCGATGAAGCAGGGGGCCGATGTCAAGGATTTTACTGCTGCGCACGCGGCGCGGCAGGCAGTGTTGGCACAGTATCCCGGCCTGGCCGAAAATCGCGCGCTACAGACTGCGGGCCAGGCGCTGGCCGCAGGATTGGCCGCGGCGGTCGAGCCGGCGGAATACATGGTCCAGCCGCAAGAGATTGGCGCAGCGGCGCCGGCCGCGCTGGCTCTCTATTCCACCACGGCGGCTGCCGGCGCGATGCCCGGCCCCTCGCTCGTCGCCTTTGCCGCCGGCAAGGCTTGGGCGTTCGATCGGACTGCGGGCCGCTTGGTTTGGAGCTATCCGGCGGCGGATGCTCCGGTGGCGGTCGCGCCCGATGTAGGCAGCGACATCCTCCTGGTTTCCGCCGATCGCCACGAATTGATCCGCGTCGAAGCTTCGACCGGCAAGCTCCGCTGGCGGCATCCGCTGGAAAACCGGGCGATGGGCCGGCCGGTCGTCACCGACGGGACAGTGCTTCTCGCCACGCAGACGGGTAAAGTACTCCGGCTGAGCAGCCAAAGCGGGCACGGCACCAGTAGCGTGCAGTTGCCCGTTGCGTTGGGGGCGTCGCCACAGGTCGCGGGGAAAAACGTCTATCTGCTCGGCGAGCAATCGTATCTGATCGCACTCGACGCGGACGACCTGGCCGTCGCCGGCGCGGCCTACGTCGGGCACGCTTCGGCCACCGCTTGCTTGCCGCCGGTCGCGCTCGCGCGGCATTTGGCGATCGCCGAAAATCGCGGGGTCAATTCTGCCCTGCTGCATGTGCTGACCTTGAATGGAAGTGGCGCGGTGCAGGCTGCGGTGCAACGGATTACGGTTGCGGGGCTGGTCCTCTCGCCCCCGGTGGTGCTGAACGATCGCTTGGCACTAGTCACCGACGGCGGCAAGCTACTGGTCTATGACGCCGGTGCGAAAGCCGCCGACGGATTGAAAGCGTCCGCAACGATCGACCTGGAACCCGCCCTGCCACTCGCCCGATCGCTCGCCATTCACGACGGCAAGCTGCTCGTGGCGGGATGGGGCTTACGGCAGTTCGACATTCCCGCCAGGGGAGAACCCAAGCAACTGTGGTCGGCGTTTGCCGAGGATGCGCTGCTCGGCCCCCCCACGCTCGCCGGCGACGCGGTGATTTGCCTGCGGCGCGTGAGCGGCCGGCCCGGCATCGTTGCCGCGGCGGTCGAAGCGCAATCGGGCAAACCCATTTGGGAAACGCAAGTCGCCCAGCCGCTGGTCGGCCTGGCAGCCGGTCCCGTGGCTGTTTCTTCGTCGGGCGTGCTCACCCGGCTGGATCCCGCCGCGCTGGAAACGACCGCCGCCCTGGCAGCCGCTTTGCCCGCCGCCGACGCACCGTCGATTGCCGCTGCGCTGGCGCTTCCCGCGGGACAACTCGTCCTGATTCCGGCTGGGCTGGCGAGCGAGTTGTGGCTGGCCGATGCGAAGGCCGCCGCTCCCCTACTGCGTATTCCATTGCCGGCAGCGCGCACCAGCCTGCCCATTGCTTGGCGCGACGGGCTGGCGGTGACCTGCTCGCCCGGCTCGATCGAGTGGCTCGATGCCGCGACCGGCTCGTCCCAGGCCGAGGCGCTGCAACTGCGAACGAAGGCCGGCGTGCGGCTCTCGGACTGTGCATTGGCCGCGGCAGGAAAAAACCGGGGAGAGCTGGTCGTCAGCGATGGCCGGCAATCGCTCTATCACGTCGGCCTGGCGACCGATCCGCAGCCGCACCTGATCGAGTTGGCGGCGGTGCAAATCGAATCGTCCTGGGGCTCGTCGGTCGCGGTGGCCGGGCAGATTGCCTATATCGCCAACGACAAACAAGAGTTGCTGACGTTCGAGTTGCCCGGACTCAAACCGGCGGCGAGCATTCCCCTGGCAGCGAGCGGTGTCGCATTTGGACCTGTGCCGGTGGGCAACGTCGTATTGCTGGCGACCGACCGCAACGAGTTGATTTGCCTGGATGGATCGTCCGAGCCGCGGTGGCGAATTCCCTTGGCCTGTGGCCCGCTGGCCGGTGCGACGGCCGCTGCAAAGGCGCTGGTGCTGGCCGGAAAAAGTGGCGTCGTGCTGCGTGTCTCGTCCGCCACGGGCGAGGAACTGGGCCGGGCCGAGTCGCACCGAGCGTTGATCGGCGATCCGCAAATCGCGGGACAACGAGTGTTGATCGCCACGGCGGACGGGGCGGTGCTCGGCCTGTCGCTTCCCACGCAGAAAGTGAGCCAGCCATGAGCCACGCGCCCAAGATGTACGCCTTTGCCCTGCTGCTGGCGACGTGGCTGGCCGCCGCCGGCTCGGCCGCCGAACCGCTCTACCTGCAGCCTCCGTTCGACGAAATCAAGCTGGACGAGGCCAACGGCGGGGCGCTCTTGCGCGTTGAGCCGCTCGATTTTGCTGGCCGCAAGCTGCCGGCTCTGGCCGAACGCAAAGGGGACTTGGAGATCGAGTTGATCGACCGGCCGGGAGACTTTTTCGCCTTGCCCTGGATCAATGTGGCGGAGATTCGCTTCTTCGAGCAGATGGTTTTGACCGAGGCCGAGCAGGCGGTTCGCGAAAGCCGGTTCGACAGCGCCCAAGGGTACTTTCGCTTTCTGGAAGCGAGCTATCCGCAAACTCCCGGCTTGAAGGAAGGGGTCGAGAACTTCCTCTGGGTGCAGATTGGCGGCGCGTACCTGGCGGCGCGGCACGCCGAGGCGCTCGCCCTGCTGATCGAACTGCAGCGCCGCAATCCGCAGCGGCAGGGGCTATCGACGGCTTACGAACGGGTCACGCTCGAGCTGGTGAAGCAGCACCTGACCGACGAGAACTACCGGGCGGCTCGCGGCTTGTTGCGCAACCTGGCCCGGCATTTTCCCGACTCCGGCGCCACCGCGGCAGCCCCGCTGGAAAAGCAATTGCAAGACCGGGCCCGCGCGCTGCTGGCCGAGGCGCAAAACCACCTGGCCGCCGGCAAGCCGCGCGATGGTTACCAGGCCAGCGTGCAGATGCTCCAGGTATGGCCCGCGATCGAAGGTGGCCAGGCTGCCGCCCGCGCGATTCACGCGCAGTATCCGGTGGTCACGGTGGGTGTGGTCGAGCCGGCCCAGTGGCCAAGCCCGGCACGAACGCTCGACGACTGGGCCGACCGGCGAACGATCGGCCTATTGGCCCGGCCGCTGGCCGAGCCCGCGCCGGATGGTGCCGAGGGTCCGCCGTTCCACTCTCCGCTGGGCGATCTTGTCCGCGGTGGAGATTCCCAGCAGCTTACGCTCGGCGTTGCTCCGAATCTTACATGGCTCAATCCGCCGCGCAGCCTGACGGCGCAAGACGTGGCTCGTTCGCTGTTGGCCCGCACCGATCCGAGCAGCCCGCATTACGACGGTGCCTGGGCGGGCGTGGTGGCCCAGGTCGAAGCTCGCGGCCGGGATGCCGTTCAAATCGATTTTCGCCGGCCGCAATGGCAGCCGGAAGCCTGGCTGCAAACGCCCCTCTGGTCGCCGCCGGGGTCGCCGGGCACGATTGCCTGGGGACCGTATCGGTTGGACGAACAGTTAGACCAACAAGCGCCCGCCGTGGCGCGGTTCGTGCGGCAACCAGCGTCGGTCGCTGGCGAGGCATTGCCTAATTCCGGCCAGCCAAGTGAGGTCGTCGAGCGGCCCTATCCCGATTCGCTCGCCGGTCTGCGGGCTCTGTTGAGCGGCGAAATCACCGTGCTCGACCGGCTGAGCCCGTGGGATCTGCCGCGCTTCGCCAATCTGGCCGACATTACCATCGGATCCTATGGCGTCCCCACCGTCCACCTATTGGTCATCAATCCCGCCCGGCCGCTGCTGGCCACGCGCACGGCTCGTCGAGCGCTCGTGTATGCCTTGGATCGCGAAGGGATTTTGCAGCAGGGTATTCTGGGGGGTCAAACGCTCGCCGGCTGCGAGACGATTACCGGCCCCTTGCCGAAAGCCGTGGATGGCGACAATTCGGTCGGTTATGGCTACGACGCGCAGGTCGAGCTGCGCCCTTACGAGCCGGGGACGGCGCTCGTGCTGCTGCGGATGGCTCGCGAGGCACTTTCGGTCGAGCATCGGCCCCCGGCCGGCGAGCCGATGAAGTTGGTGCTATCCCACCCTGCCAATCCGATCGCCCGGTCGGCCTGCCTATCGATCGCCCGGCAATTGGACGTGGCGGGATTTCGCGTTGCACTGCGTGAGCAGACGGCGGGTGAGCAGACGGGGGGCGAACAGGCGGCCGACTGGGACGTCCGTTATGCCGAGGTTGCGTATTGCGATCCGCTGGTCGATGTTCCCCGCGTCCTGGGGCCGCAAGGGTTGGCGGGCAGCGTCAGCCCCGCCATGCTGGCCGCGCTACGCACGCTGGAAGGTTCGACCAGCCGCGCGGAGGCGGCCGAACATCTGCGCGCGATCCACCGTCTGGCCGCCGCCGAATTGCCGGTCATACCGCTGTGGCAATTGGTCGATCATTTCGTGTATCACACCAGCCTGAAAGGGATCGGCGAGCGGCCCGCCACGCTGTACGAAAACATCGAACAATGGCAAGCCGAACTTCGGATTCCCGCGGAATGAAGCACGCTAGAAAATCTTCGACCACTTGGGCAGGCTGGGCGCTGGTGGCGCTGTTGCTGGTCGCCCCTTCCGCGAGCGCCGCCGAGCCGCCGTGGGAGCTGGCCCCCTACCGCATCCAGGTGCTGGTCGCGGTCGAGCCCGGCAGCGGTTTGCCCCCCCACTGCGAACAAGATTTGTGTGCGGCCCTGGCGGCACGCAGCGCCGGTGCGATGGGGGGCGTCTGGCAACTCGCTGCCCAGCCTGCCCCGATCGAGTTGCGCGGCGCTTTGCTAAAGCGCATCGGCCGTATCCGGGCCAACGAAATTCCCGCGGCGGCCCGAAAGCTCGACAAGCTGATGCTGCTGGGCGTTATCGCCACCGACGATGGTGGCTGGCAGGCGCAAGCCCGCGAGCTCGACCTTGCGACCGGGCTGTGGAACGTCTCGGTGGGCCGGCGGATCGAGCAGGCCGAGCAACTCGAAAGCGCCGCCCTAGCCGCACTGGCGGCGGCCTTCGCTCCCCTGGCGCGGATTGAAGCGGTAGAGAAAGACAAAGTGACCCTGCGACTGCGAGCCCGGCTGCTCTATCCGCGCGATGTCGCGCCGCTGGCACCGGGCGCGGCGCTGCGTCCCGTGCTGTTGCAGAGCGACGCAGCGGGACAGACCGAGCCGGGGTCGGCCCGCGCGATCGACTGGACTTACCTGCTGCCTAGCGGCACGAGCGGCCCGACGCTCACCTGCAACCTCGTTACCGCGCTGGCCGGCGAAGCGATTCCCCCCGATCACCCGCAGCGACCCCGCTGGGCGATCGGCGTAAGCGGGTCGTCCGCCATTGCCACGCGACTGAAGCTCGTGTCCGCTGGGGCCCAGCCAACGCCGCTCGAAGCGTACCAGGTGTTTGCCCAATCCCCCGCCGCCGGCAGCGCGAACGAACTGCTGGGCCGCAGCGACGGGGCCGGCATCGTCTCCATTCCTGGCGCGGCCGAGGCGGTTCGCTGGATCAGCGTGCGGCAGGGAGAGCAAACCGTGGCTCGCGTCCCGCTGGTTCCCGGCCTGGACGAGGAGGTGACGCTGGTGCTGCCCGAGAATCCCGAGCGGCTGGAACTGGAAACGATGCTGGCCGGAGTGCAGGACGACATCGTCGATTTGGTGGCGCGGCGCGAGGCGCTGGCGGGGCGGATTCGCCTGGCGATCGAGAACGGCCAGATCGACGACGCGCGAAAAATGCTAGCCGACAACCGCGCGCGAACAAGCATCGATCCCCTGCTCAAAGCGTTGGACCGCACTTCAGAAGCGGTCAAGGCGGGCAGCTCCGCCACGCGCGAGCATCTCGATCCGCAGATCGCGGCGCTCAAAGCGCTGGTCGAGAAACTGGGGACCGGGTCGCCGCTGAAAGAGTTTGAGTAGAGAATTAGCTGCTAAACTTAAGTGATGACAGAGCCCTGAGGACGCAGAGGATTGCGAACGAGCAGCCCCTCCCGTTGTGCGACCTCGTCCAGAGTTCGATCCGCCGTGACAATCGCGTCGATCCGATCGGCGCGATGCAAGGGACGCAGCACTCCATTTTCATAGACGACCTCGATGCGATCCAACATAGGCGGCCTCTGGAACTGGGGGATGCTTGAATTCTACCATCCGCCAGGAGGCGCCGGTCAGTGTCGATCTCGATTCAAACGACAAAGCTGCCACGCTTCGGTTCGGCCACGCAGCGCTAATTCAATCCCTCGAACCCCCAGCCCCGAGTCCCCATCCCCGCCCTCACTCCCACTCGATCGTGGCCGGGGGCTTGCTGCTGATGTCGTAGCAGACGCGGTTGACCCCCTGCACCTCGTTGATGATCCGCGTGCTCATCCGGGCCAGCACGTCGTAGGGGAGGTGGGTCCAATCGGCCGTCATGAAGTCGTCGGTGTTGACGCACCGCAGGGCCACGACGTTCTCGTAGGTGCGGGCGTCCCCCATCACGCCGACGCTGCTGACCGGCAGCAGCACCGCAAAGGCCTGCGACGTTTGCCGGTACAGGCCGGCCGCCTTGATCTCTTCGATCATCACCGCGTCGGCCTCGCGCAGCACGTCGAGCCGCGGCCGGGTCACCTCGCCCAGGCAGCGGACGGCCAGGCCCGGACCAGGGAACGGATGCCGCCAGACCAGGTCTTCCGGCAGGCCCAGTTCGAGTCCCAGCCGGCGGACTTCGTCCTTGAACAGGTCGCGCAGCGGCTCGACCAGTTGGAAGCCAAGCTCGGCCGGCAAGCCGCCGACGTTGTGATGCAGCTTGATCGTCGCCGCCGGGCCGTCCTGAGCCGCGCCGCTTTCAATCACATCGGGATAGAGCGTGCCCTGCGCAAGGTAGGCCACGTCCTTGATTTTGAGAGCTTCCGCCTTGAAGCATTCGATAAAGGCGTGGCCGATCCGGCGGCGCTTCTCTTGGGGTTCGGTAATTCCCTCGAGGGCCGCCAGAAACGCCTCCTCGCCTTGCACAACGTGCAGGTCGGTTTTGAAGTGGCCGGTGAATTCGGCAATGACGGCTGCCTGTTCGTCCTTGCGCAACAGGCCGTTATCGACCAAAATGCACGACAGTTGCGACCCGATAGCCCGATACAACAGAGCCGCGGTCACCGCCGAATCGACCCCGCCGGACAGGCCGCAGATCACCCGGCCGTTGCCGATTCGAGCTTGCAGTTGGGCGATCGTCTCGCGGGCAAAGTCGCCTAGTTTCCAGGTTCCCGCGCAGCCGCAAATCCTGGTGAGGAAGTTGTGCAGCATGTGGCTGCCCAGGGGGGTGTGCGTCACCTCGGGATGGAACTGCAGGCCAAAGACGGGCAAGGTTTTGTGTTTGACGGCGGCGATCGGGCAGGTTGCCGTTTTAGCGAGCGAAAGGAAATCGTCCGAGACGCTTTTCACCTGGTCGCCGTGGCTCATCCAGACGTCGAAGTGCTCGGGCACTCCAGCCAGCAGCCCCTCGGCCCGCGTGACGGTGCAGCGAGCCCGGCCGTACTCGCGCGCCGGCGAGCTTTCGACCTTGCCCCCCAGAGCCTCGCAGACCAGGCCCATGCCGTAGCAAATGCCGAGGACCGGAATGCCCAGTTCAAAAATTGCCGGGTCGCACTTCGGCGCGCCGGTATCATAAACGCTCGCCGGCCCGCCGCTCAGGATCAGCCCCTTCGGCTTGTGCCGGCGAATCTGCTCGGCCGTGATGTCGTGGCGAACGATCTCGCAATAGACGTTGTTCTCGCGCACCCGGCGGGCAATCAGTTGGGCGAACTGCGAACCGAAATCGAGGACGAGAATCCGTTCGCTGGCGATCGAAACGGCGGTCGAGGCGGGGGGCGAACTGGGTGCAGCGGCTGTCATCGTAGCGCTTCCGGAAAACGGAAAACGCCGCGGCATTGGGGGCCACGGCGAATCCCGGATTGTACCGCGAAGCGAGGGGGCTGAGCATGGGGGTCATGGCGTCGTCCGGCCACGCGACATAACATCCAATCTCCGGCGGCAAACATGCTCGCAGAGATTTCTAAGAGATTCCGGGACCAGGTTTGGTCCCGGCTAAAATTTGGATTTTATCCCAACTAGGGAAGTCTTGCGTGCTGATCCTGCTGACCAACGACGACGGCATTTACGCGCCCGGCCTGGCGGCGCTCGAGCGCGAGCTGCGGCAGATTGGCGAGGTGGTGGTCGTTGCCCCGGCCACCGAGCAAAGCGGCGTCGGCCATTCGATCACGTTTTTGCAGCCACTGGTCGCCAAGCAGGTGTTCGACGCCGACGACCGGCCCCGCGGCTGGGCAGTCGAGGGGAGCCCCGCCGACAGCGTGAAGCTGGGGATTTTTGAATTTTGCCCGCGGCGGCCCGACATTGTCGTTAGCGGCATCAACGGCGGGCTGAACGCGGGGATCAACGTCCTCTATTCGGGCACCGTGGCGGCGGCGATCGAAGGGGCCTTTTTCGGCATTACCAGCATCGCTTGTTCGCTCGAATTCAACGACCACGCCAACTATCCGCGGGCTGCGGAAATCTCGCGGAGTGTCATCGAGCAGATTTTGAGGCTGAAATCGCCCGGCCCGCAGCTCTATAATCTGAATATCCCGACGGCGGCGATCGACCAGCCGCGCGGGATCTGCGTGGTGCCGATGGGCGTGTCGCGCTACGGCGAGCAATTCATCAAGCGAACCGACCCCCGCGGCCGCACCTACTACTGGGCGACCAATGATCCACCGCCGCAGCCGGAGGGACACGATACCGACCTGACGGCGCTGACGCGAGGTTTGATCACGCTGACGCCGCTACAATACAGCATGACCAAGCAGGCGGTGCTGGCCGAGATGGAACAGTGGACGCTGACGCTGCCGACCTAGCGATACCAAGCCGATCATCCCGCCGGTTGCGGCTGGCAAATACACTTCGAGAGGCGAAAATGAAACGTCACGTTGCCGTTTTGCTGCTGGTGTTGCCGTTGGGCATCATCCTGACGGGCTGCGAACCGGGCCAACCGGTGGCGAAAGTCCCGTCTGGGCCGCTCGCCCCGCCTCCTCCGCCGGGCAGCGAGCCGCCGCCCCCTGCTCCCGCGCCTGCTCCGGTCGTAGCGGCGCCCGCCCCGGCGCCCCGTCCCGCGCCGCTACCTATTGAAAGCAAAGCCGGCATTTTCGCGGGCTCGCTCGACGACCTGTCCGCGCCGGACTCAGTCCCCGTCGGCACGCCGGCGCCCGCGCAGCCCGAAGATCCGAGTTTGGAGCGGGTAAAAGCGGGCAAAGGGGTCGGAATCAAGGGTCGCAGCCTCGACGAGTACGAGGGGATCGTCGTCACGCCCGCCAAGACCCTGTTTGCCGCCAAAGAGCGGATCTTCTTCGAGATCGAGTTTCCCGCCAACTACGACCGCTGGATCATCTTGGAAGACAAAGTCCCGCAAAACTTCGACGAGTTGAAGACGCGGTTTTTGGACCCCTTGGGATTGACCGCGAAAATGCCCGAGCTGCCGCCAGGGCACAAGTACGCCTGGGATGCCCCGACTCAGCAGTTGATGGTCGAGCGGCCCAAGCGAAAAAGCGAGTAGGCGCGCCGCTTGCTTTGATTAAGCTGGAACCAGGCGACATTGCCAGTCGTTCCAGGCTTAACCATGAAATTTCGCAACCTGATTCTCGCCGCGCTGGCCAGCCTCTTGCCCGCCGAAAGCGCGCGGGCGATCGACTGGCTGACCGCGCCGTCGTATTACACGCACGACTCGGTCACCGCCGAGCGGGTCGCCCAGCATTCGCCCATCGGCCCCTTTTATTACTATCCGCGGCCCGACTATCTGCAGAGCGGCTATCGCCACTTTCGCAGCACGATTCAAGCGGGCGGCAGCGCCGACAACCTGCACATTGTCGAAGAGTGGGGCCGTCCCGTCCGGCCCTACGAAGAATGGCGGTTCCCGTATCGCCCCTACTCGGTCCCTTATAGCCAGTGGGGGCCTCCCTTCGGCGGCCTCGGGCCGGGCGGCACCTTCGCACCCGGCGGCTTCGGGCCGGGCGGCTTTGGCCCAGGCGCGTATGCCCCGCAGGGGGGCGGCAATGGCTACGGCCACGGGGGCCAGCACCAGCCGCCGGCCAACTACGCCCAGCCCTGGCTGGACGGCTACTATCCCCAGTACAACCAGCAAGATCGCTCGCGCTATTACGAGCCATACACGGCCCCCGCGCCGTAAGGCGGGCCGCCAGTGCCGGCCAGGCCAGCAGTGCCCGGCGGATGGGCTTATCGCCAAGCGAAGACGTTCAGTTGGGCAAATCCCACGGGGCACTCGGCCGCGTGCATCCCGGGGTGGCCCTCTCTCATTAAGCGGCAAGGCTGGGCCAGCATTCTCCGCTATTGCTTTCGGGAAAGCGACCCCTTACGCTTTCCACGTATGGCAATCATTTGCAATGTTTGATAGGGCCAAACCCCATGCTTGGAACCAGCGTCAGCCCGAACTTTGCCGATTACCGCACGGTTGGCGAAGCGGCCCAGTTTCTGGGAGTCTCCGCAGCGACGCTGCGCAACTGGGATCGATCCGGCAAGCTCAAGCCGCGTCGCCACCCCCAAAACGGCTACCGCATCTATCTCCACGAAGATCTGGAGGCGGTGCTTCGATCCGCGGACCTTTCGACCCCCACCGACGATTCGTTTGCTCCCCAGGTGGATTGGAGCGACATGGGGGACACGGAGCACTTCGTCCAGTTCTATGAGAACGACGAATTCCTGGTCAATTCCGTGAGTGGATTCGTGGGTGCGGCGCTGATTGAAGACGAGTGCAGCATTGTCATTGCCACTCCCGAGCACCGGCGAGCGCTCCAAGCCAAACTGGCGGCCTGCGGCATTGCCGTACCCGCAGCGATCACCAGCGGCCGATTGGTGTTGCTCGACGCGGCGGAAACCCTGGACCAGTTCATGATTGCCGGCGCGCCCGACCGGCAGCTTTTTCTTCAGACCGTCGGCGAAGTCGTGGCACGTTTGGCCCAGCGCGGCGGCAGAATCCACGCCTTCGGCGAAATGGTCGCCCTGCTGTGGGCCGACGGCAATCAAGACGCGGCCATTCGGCTGGAAGAACTGTGGAACGAACTGGGCAAGCTGCATCGTTTTGCTCTGTTTTGCGCGTATCCAATCGCCGGCTTCGACGAACAAGGCCATGCCGCTCCCTTCGCGGGGATTTGCGGCTGCCACTCGCGAGTCATTCCCGCCGAGAGCTACACCTCGTTTACCACCCGCGAGCAGCGGGTGCGCGCGATCAGCTTGTTGCAGCAGAAAGCGCAATCCCTGGAAGCTGAGATCGCGCATCGCCAAGAAGTGGAACAGGCACTCTCCAAACGCGAGCGAGAACTGACCGACTTCTTTGAAAATGGCAAGGAGGGTCTGCACAAAGTTGGACCCGATGGCACGATCCTGTGGGCGAATCAAGCTGAATGCAGTTTGTTGGGCTATACGGTGGACGAGTACGTGGGCCATTCGATCACCGAATTTCATGCCGATCCCGCGGTCATCGAAGAGATGCTGAACAAGCTGCGCGGCGGCGAGACGCTCGAGAACTTTCCGGCTCGATTGAAATGCAAGAACGGTTCGATCAAGCATGTCCTCGTCAATTCCAACGCCTGCTTTGAGGGCGAGAATTTTGCGTACACTCGCTGCTTCACGCGCGACGTGACGCGCCAATGGCAAGCCGAACAAGCGCTGCGCGAGGCCGATCGTCGCAAGGATGAGTTTCTCGCCATTCTCGCGCACGAACTGCGAAACCCCTTGGCGCCGATCAAGAATGCTTTGGGCTTGCTGGAGATTGACAATGCCAACGCGGAAACGGTCGAGCAAGCCCGGGCCATCATGCAACGGCAGGTGCGGCAAATGGCCCGACTGGTCGATGACTTGCTCGATATCAGCCGCATTACCCGCGACAATATCGAATTGCGCAAGACAAGAGTGGAACTGGCGGACATCGTGTACAGTGCCGTCGAAACGAGCCGCCCCTTGATCGATTCGGCAGGGCACGAACTGTCGATCACCCTGCCGCATCATCCGGTATTCGTAGAAGCCGATCCGACGCGCCTCGCCCAGGTGTTTGCCAACCTGATCAATAACAGCGCCAAGTACACCAGTCCCGGCGGGCGCATTCAAATCCAAGTCGAGCGCCAAGCGGGCGACGTCGTGGTGACCGTGCGCGACAACGGCGTCGGAATATCGTGCGACGCTTTAGCCTACGTGTTCGATATGTTTCGACAAGTCGATCGCTCGCTAGAACGATCGCAAGGGGGGCTCGGGATCGGCCTGACGCTCGTCCGCCGACTGGTCGAGCTACACGGCGGCAGCGTGAACGTCCAAAGCGAGGGGACCGGAAAGGGAAGTGCGTTCATCGTTCGACTCCCCGTCAGCAAGGTGGATCCGCCCGACCTCGAGCCGGCGCCCAGCCCGCCCCAGGCCAAGCAGCGCAAAAGGCGCATTCTGGTGGTCGATGACAACGCCGATTCGAGCGACACGCTGGGCTGCCTGCTGCGTTTGAAAGGGCACGAAGTGCGCACGGCCTACGATGGCCTGCAGGCGATCGAGGCAACTGCGGCATTCCTGCCCGAAGTGATCCTGATGGATGTGGGGATGCCGAGATTGAACGGTTACGATGCCACACGACGAATTCGCCAGATGGCTTGCGGAAAAGATGTCGTCATCGTGGCGCTCACGGGTTGGGGCCAACCAGACGACGTACAAAACGCGATCGACGCCGGCTGCACGGCGCACCTGGTCAAACCGGTCGATTTTGGCAGCCTCGATCGGCTGCTGGAGAACCAGCCGGCAGCGCCCGCCTAGCCCGCGTTGTCACGTCCCAGATTTTCTTCGATCAACGTCCGACTCCTTCACCATTGCAATGGCCTCACCAGCGCCCCCGCCTCCACCCTGTCCGCGCTGCGGAAGTCTCGATGTCAGCTTGTGCGGACAGTCGGTCGAGTATCGTGCCGAAGAACGGCCGGGACAGCCGATGCACGAGCGCGAGGTTCGTACGCTCGCGTATCAGTGCCAGTGCGGGCTAGGATTCACTCAAACCACCGCTCCGGGCGGCTTGCGAGATGATTGAATTGGCTCAATAGGCTTCCAGCCCGGCAAAGGGGGTGCCACATTCTTGCCCGCCGCAAGGCCAGCACCTAGAGTGACAAGGTCGGCCGCCTGTCGTCGCGCGCCGCGCTCACCGTGCGAGGCTACTTTCATGCGGGTTTTTGGAATCGTCATTGCACTAACGGGCGGCTGGGTGGCTGGGGGCGAGCGGCCGCGAGTTGCTTTGCGCTTGGTTTGCTCGTTGCCGGCCGATCGCCCCCGGCGCGCCGGGAGCCGGGGGCGGACTGCCGCCAGACCTGTGCGGAAACTCGATGCGTTTACCCTGTGCAGTCCGACCCCAGCCACCCGTCGGCGATCTCGCAGTGTAGCCCGACATCCTGGGGCGGGATATACTCAAGGTAACTATGACCACCATTGCTGGAATCTACCGAGACGGCCGCATCGAGTTGGCCGAGCAGCCGCAAAACGTCGCGCCCGAAGCGCGCGTGCTGGTGACGTTTCTGGAGCCGGGCCAGATCGAGCTTGCCGCGCGCGGGATTGGCCCCGCCGAAGCGGACGAACTGCGGTCGCGAGTGGCGACGTTCGCGGACGAGTGGGATAGCCCGGAGATGAGCGCCTACGACAACTACGATGCCAACCGTCAGCAGCTCGAAACGCGGTGATTGGCCCTGGTGCTGTTCCCGCACTCGAACTTAACGACGGCGACGCTTCGGCCTGCGCTGGTAATTCAGGTCGACAACCTCCAAACCGGCATTCAGCAGGTTGTGGTTGCGATGATCACCAGCCGCATGTTTCGCGCCGGCCATCCGAGCCGCGTGGCCATCTTGCGGTCGTCGCCCGTCTTTAGGCAGTCGGGCCTGCTGACCGATTCTGTCGTGATGACCGACAATCTCGCGACGATCTTCCTTACGGCAGTGAACCGAGTGGTCGGATCCCTGCCAATGGCTGATGTCGAGAAGGCCCTGCGGCATACATTCGGACTGTGAACCCAACGGGGCTCGTTGGCATTATTCAGAAGCATTTGTCAATCTTGGCTCAGGTCTTGATTGCACTGCCATCCATCAACACAATCAAGAGGCGCTTTCCGAGCGCTTCTGCGTAGCGAGTCAAAGTTCCAATGGTCGGATTGGCTTCGGCTTCATTTTCCAGGCGAGAAAGGTTCGGGCGGCCAATCCCGGTACGCTGCTCGATATCCGCAAGGCTCAATCCCATTTTCAACCGCTCGGCTTTCAAGAGCTTCAGTGCGTCGTGCAGAGCAGCCTGAGCCGATTCATACTCCTGTTTGAATTCGCGCGCCTGCTGCTTAATCTCCGCCTCGTCGAGGGCTACCAGTCGGCGAGCCTCTGCCACGCGCAAGCGTTCTTCAGGCGTCAACTGGCGATAAGTGTGGCGAGCTTCACGACGAGACATCACTCCGCCTCTTCCGCCTCATACGCGGTAATGGGGTAAACCGTCGATTCATCCAATAACTCATAGACGCAGGCAAGGTACTTGCCCGTCGAGGTCGAACCGAAGGCGATTGGTCGCCCGGACGACCGGCTTGTTCCGATGCGGTCGGGATCGCAAACCACCTCGACGAACTCTGCGGGCGTCACTCCATGTTCATCGAGATGCTCCTCGTTTTCGCCATCCCAGATAAACTCGTACCAGGGCATCACGAGGCTCCACTTGTATTAAATGATAACATCAGATTGGCGTAAGGCAATCGCCACTTTTCAATACTCCTCGCCCGTCGCCTTTCCCTCCAGATTCGTGCAACTGGCTGGCGGCAACGTGAAGCCTAATCAATGGACCTATAAACTGCTCTGCCTCTACGTCCAAGGCTGGGCCACCGAGGAAGAGGTGCTGGCCCACCTCAGCGAACAGGATTGGGCTGGGCCAGCAAGTGCCACCCCACATTCTTGCCCGCCGCAAGGCCAGCACTTAGAGTGACAAGGTCGGCCGCCTGTCGTCGCGCGCCGCGCTTTCCGTGCGAGGCTACTTTCATGCGGGTTTTTGGAATCGTCGTTGCTTTTGGCTGCGTTCTGATTCCGTCGCTGGCCGCGGCGGCCGAGCCGGCTAAGTCGGTAGATTTCGAATGCCGCTGGGCCACTGGTCCAATCGAGATCGACGGGAAGGCAGGCGAGGCCGCCTGGCAAGCGGCTCAGCCGATCGACCGCTTCTCTCTGCCGTGGCTGAAGAAACAGGCCCGTCCCGCCAAAGCAGCCACGCGGGCCAAGCTGCTGTGGGATCGCGAAGCCCTCTATTTCTTCGCCGAGATGGAAGACGCCGATCTGTTTGCTGATGTGACTGAGCACGACGGCAAGCTCTGGGATAACGACGTTTTCGAGCTTTTCTTCAAGCCCTCGGCCGAACACCAAGGGTACTACGAGTTCCAGGTGAACGCCGCCGGCACCCGACTCGACATGTTCCTGCCCGAGCGGGGCACCGGGGGCTACGACAAGTTCAAAGCCGACGGCCCGTTCCGCTGGCAAACGGCGGTCGCCCGACGCGGCACGTTGAACGAGCGCGGCGACCGCGACGATGGCTGGTCGGTCGAGGGACGCATCCCCTGGAGCGATTTGCTGCGAACCGGCGGCCGCCCGGTCGAGAATGAAATCTGGCATTTTGCCCTTTGCCGCTACGACTACAAGAAAGACGCGGCCCCCGAGCTTTCGACTTGCGCGCCGCTGGTCAGCCAGGCCAGCTTTCACCACCACGAAGAATACGCCCGGCTGAAATTCATCCCGCAGCCTGCCGATCCGCGACTGCCGCCAGGCCTTGCGCAGCCAGTGCCGCTCACCACGTCGCGGGTCGTCGGCTCGCCCGATCCGCCGCTGCCGTATCGCCCGGTGCGGGCCTTTGGGCAGCTCAAGCTGACCTACCCGATCGCGCTCGACCGAGTGCCCGGCTGCGACGAACTTCTGGTCATCGCTCAGGCGAGCTCTTCCGGGCCGACGATCGTCTATCGGCTGCACGACGAGGAGCAGGCGGCGTCGGTCGTGCCGCTCTTGGAAACGCCCCGCGGCGGCGTCGCTTATGGCCTTTGCTTCCATCCGCACTTTGCCAGCAATGGCTATCTATACTTCGGCTGGAATGGCCGCCTCGAAGAGGAACAGCCCAAGCGGACGATCGTCACTCGCTACACTTGGAACCACGAGGCGAAAACGATCGACGCCGCTTCGGCCCTCAACGTCATTTCGTGGGAATCGGACGGCCACAACGGAGGCGACTTGGATTTCGGACTGGATGGGATGCTCTACGTCACTTCGGGCGACGGCACCAGCGACAGCGACACCAACATGCGCGGCCAAGACCTGACGCACCTGACCGCCAAGGTGTTGCGGATCGACGTCGATCGTCCCGCGCCGGGGGAAAACTACAGCGTTCCCGCCGACAACCCGTTCGTCGGCCAACCGGGAATCGTGCCCGAAACGTGGGCCTATGGCCTGCGCAATCCGTGGCGGCTCACCGTCGATCCGAAAACGGGGCACGTCTGGGTCGGCAACAACGGCCAGGATTTGTGGGAGCAGGTCTATTTCGTCCGCAAGGGAGACAACTACGGCTGGAGCACCTACGAAGGTGGCCACATCTTCTATGCCGAGCGGAAGCTAGGGCCGCACCCACATGTTCCGCCCGCGGCCGACCATCACCACAGCGAGGCCCGCTCGCTGACCGGCGGCGTCGTCTATCACGGCTCGAAGTTGCCCGAACTGGCTGGGGCATATATTTACGGCGACCATTCGACCGGCCGCATTTGGGGAATCAAGCACGACGGCACAAAGGTTGTCTGGCACAAGCTGCTGGCCGACACCACCTTCAACATCAGCGGGTTCGGGCTCGACAGCCGGGGCGAGTTGCTGGTGAGCGATCATCGCGGCGGGGGCGATGGCGGCTACTACTACCTGGAGCCAATGCCGGCGACGGCGCAGCCCGCAAGCTTTCCCCGCAAGCTGAGCGAGAGCGGCCTGTTTGCCGACGTGGCCCGCCACGCGATGCAGCCGGGGGTGATTCCCTACTCGGTCAACTCGCCCCTCTGGTCGGACGGGGCGCATAAAGAGCGATTCCTCGCGATTCCGCACCAGGACGGGGCCGATCGGCGGATCGGCTACGCGGCCAAGGGAAGCTGGAACTTTCCCGACGAAACGGTGTTGGTCAAATCGTTTGCCCTGGAAGCGACGCCCGGCGACGCGGCGACGCGGCGCTGGATCGAAACCCGGTTTTTCACCCGGCAAGCGGGCGAATGGGCTGGCTACAGCTACCGCTGGAACGACGACCAGACCGATGCCGAGCTGGTGCCGGCCGAGGGGCTCGATGTCGAGCTGAGCGGCGCGGGGCGAAAGTGGCGGTTTCCCAGCCGAACCGAATGCATGGTCTGTCACAGCCGGGCGGCCAATTTTGTGCTGGGCCTGACCACGGCACAGCTCAATCGCGAGCACGACTATGGGAGCGCGAGCGAGCACCAGTTCCGCACGTTCGAGCGACTCGGCCTGCTCAAGCTGCCCTACGAGCCGGACGCCACGAACTTTTTGAAAGAAGACCTGCGCGGCGACGGGCAGTCCGCCGACGAAGCGGCTCGCCTGGCAAAACAGTTCGGCCAACAGTCGAAGCAGCGCAAGCCCCGCGAGACGGCACTGTTTGCCGGCGATCCACACCGCTATCCCCGCCTGCCCAATCCGTACGACGCCAACGAGCCGCTCGAGGCCCGCGCCCGGTCGTACCTGCACGTCAACTGCGCGTCGTGCCACGTCGAGGCGGGGGGCGGAAACGCCCAGAACAAACTCGACATTGCCGCCGATCGGTCCAAGCTCAACGTACTAGATCGGAAGATCCACGT
>JBBDYF010000101.1:0-4831 GCA_040901775.1 Pirellulaceae bacterium
CCAAAGCAGCTAATCCCAAAACTGACATCGCCCAAGTGCTGGCGTGAACGGTTACCCTTTTCCCAAATCCGTGACCAGACTAGTCACGCACCCTGCGTTTAATGAAAGCGTGGATTTGATCCCCTTTCCCGCAGGAGAATCGTGACATGATCGCAGACATCAATCGGATGCCCCCCGCTGCCAAGGCCTTGCAGGTTTATCGGCTGGTGACGGTCGAGGGACGCTCGATCCCCGCGGCGGCCGCGGTGCTGGCAATGACGCCGGCGCGGGTCGTGCAATTGCGCGACCAGGTGCTCGAATGGCTGGCCCGGGCCACGCCGGTCGATCATTTGACGCGCGACGAGCGGCTGGCGGCGGGCGAGCGAATTGCCGCCGAGCAACTGCACTATCTCTACGGCGAGGCGGTCGATGCCTGGCGCGGGTCCAAAACGGCCCAGGTTCAAGTTGCTTGCTTGCAGCAGGCGCTGGCGATTGTCGTCGAACTGGCCAAGTTCCCGGCTCACACGCCGCTGGGCGCGACTTGCGGAGACGACGGCATGCCCTCCCCGGTTAGGGACTGCTCGCCTCGCGCGGTGAGCAGGGCCCCTTCGCGAATGGCCCTGCCGCCGATTGATGACGTAAACGGTTACTTCTCAAACACTTTGGCCGAACAGGAGCAGCGGCGAACGGCCTTCCTGGCGGCGCTGGAAGCCGATACGAGCCCCTGCTCACCGCCAGCCCTGGGTCACGGTTGTGCCACCGCAAATGAGGAGGAGCCCGCCGCGGAGACGAACGTTTTCGAGCTGGCCGCCGGGCAGCGCCCGGCAGCGCGCGAGTTGCGGCGGCGGGCCCGCTAGTGCGCCAGACGTGGGGCGAGCCGGCAACGGTGCTATAATCGGGCACTTTTCTTGCCAACCCCTCGCCGGGACGAACCGCCATGACCGACCGTCTTGCCACCGTCCGTGTTTTGCTTGCCGATTTGGTTGCCGAACTGCGCCAGGTCGATCAACTCGACGAGCCAACCAGGCAGCAACTGGCCGAGGCGGCGTCGGAGATGATCGCGGCTCTGCACCGCGGTGAAGGGGACCAGTCGGCCGCCAAGCAGGAAGGGGACGCGTCGCTACAGGACCGGATCGTCGAGTTCGAAACGTCGCATCCCAACCTCGCCGCGGTGATGCACCGCCTGATCGATATCCTGGGCCAGATGGGGATTTGATTTTTTTCAGTAATGGAACGCCCGACAGGATGGAACGCCCTGGCGTGCAATTCGAGGGCCATTGTCATGCTCGTTGCCGCTCACACTTTTCTGATCACGGGGGGCGCATCGGGCCTGGGTGCCGGGACGGCCCGCCGGCTCGCGGCCCAAGGCGCGAACGTCGTTGTCGCCGACCTGAATCACGCGGCTGGCGAAGCCCTGGCGGGCGAACTGGGCAGCCAGGCCCGCTTCTTTTCCACCGACGTGGCCTCCGCCGAAAGTGGCCAGTCCGCCATCGACGCGGCCGTGAGCACCTTCGGCGCTCTGCACGGGCTGGTCAACTGCGCCGGCATTCTGGGGGCGGCGCGGATCGTCGGCAAGGATGCTCCGCACGACCTGGCTTTGTTTCGCCAGGTGATCGAAGTCAATCTGGTGGGCACGTTCAATATGCTTCGCCTGGCCGCAACAGCGATGAGCGCCAATCCACCCGGCGAAGAGGGCGAGCGGGGCGTGATCGTCAACACGGCGTCGGTCTCGGCTTTCGAGGGGCAGATCGGCCAGGCGGCCTATGCGGCGTCGAAGGGGGGCGTCGCCGCGCTGTCGCTGCCGGCGGCCCGCGAGCTGGCGCGGTTTGGGATTCGGGTCGTTGCCATCGCGCCGGGAGTGTTTGAAACGGCCATGATGCAGGCAACGCCCGCAGCGCTGCGGCAATCGCTCGAAACTCAGGTGCCGTTTCCGCACCGCTTTGGCCGGCCCGACGAGTTTGCGCAATTGGTCGTGCAGATCGTCGAGAACCCGATGCTCAACGGCACCGTCATTCGCCTGGACGGAGCAATCCGCATGGGGGCGAAGTAAATCGCTTGTAGTAAATCGCCGGAGCGCTACAGATCGGCGGTCGTCCACTGGCCGTCAATCAGCCGCCAGGTGTTGCCGGTGGGGTTCTTGTCGCGCAGGACGAGCGGCAGGCGCTGCTCGCGCACGCCGTCGTAACACTCCAGCGCCGCAAACCGCCGCAGCGACGCCGGTATGCCCACCGCCGTGAAGCCCGGGTGGCCGGTTGCCGGGTAGGGACCGCCGTGGTTCATCGCCGGGCTGACCGCCACGCCGGTCGGCATCTTATCGTTCAAGAGCCGCCCCACCTTGCGCCGCAAGGCCGGAGCGAGCCGGTCGTAGGCCGCGTCGTCGGCCCCGCCGGTGTGCGAATAGACGCAGCCGGTGAGGTTCCCTTCCAGGTGTTCGATCGCGCGGGCCGCTTCGTCCAGGCCGTCGCAAACGACCAACAGCGACGCATTGCCGAATGCTTCGGTTTGCAGAGCCTCGGGCGCGGCGAGGAACTTCTGCCCGCTGGCGCGGAGCAGCGTGTTGGCGTGGCTGTGCCCTTTGCCGCCGCCGGCCGAACCGCCGACGAGCACCTCGGCCCCCGCCTTGGTGAGCGCCGCAATTCCTCCGGCCAGCGACTTGGCGACGCCGGCGGAAAGGAGCGTACCGACCGGGGCGGCGTGAAACTTTTCGACCAGCGCTGCCGCGAACTTGTCGGTCTGCGAGCCGGCCAACAGAATCACCAGCCCCGGATTGGTGCAGAACTGGCCGGTCCCCATCAGGCAACTCGTCGCAAACTGGGCGGCGATGTCGTCGAACTTTTCTTCCATCGCTCCGGGCAGAATGACCACCGGGTTGACGCTCGACAGCTCGAGGTAGATCGGCTTGCCCGCGGCGTCGGCGGCCCGCTTGAGCGCCAGCCCCGCGCTCCGGCTGCCGGTGTAGCCCGTCGCTCCGAGGCGGAAATCGGCGACCAGCCGTTCGCCGTCGGCGTGGCTGGTGCGATAGAGAAGCTGCACCGTGGCCGGCGGGAGACCGGTCGCCTGCACGGCGGCGAAAGCTTCCTCGGCCAGCAGGCGCGTCGTGCCGGGGTGCGAGCTGTTCGCCTTGGCGATGACCGGGTTGCCCGCGGCGATGGCCGCGGCAAAATCGCCCCCACTGGCGCTATTGAAGGCGAGCGGAAAATTGTTGGGCCCAAACACGGCGACCGGGCCGATCGGCCCGAGCAGCGAGCGGATGTTTTGCTTCGTGTCGATCGTGGGCATCGTCCACGACGCTTCGCGAGCGGCTGCGGCCGCCTGGCGCAACTGGGCGGTGGTTCGGGGCAACTCGTTGCCAGCCAGGCGGGGCGTCGCGGGCAAGGCGGTCTCTTGGCTGGCAAGCTGCACGATCTCTTCCTGGCGGGCCTCGATGCGGGCGGCAAAGTCCTCCAGAAAATCGGCGATGCGCTCGGACGGCTCGCGGCGCAATTCTTCAAAGGCTATCGCGGCTGCGGCTAGGGCCGCGTCGCAATCGCCCCAAGTGCTGACCGGATATTCGTCCGTCAGCCGCTCCTTGGTTGCGGGATTTTCGGCAAAGAAGGTGCCGGACGACTGTGCCGCGCGCCAGCGGCCGGCGATGAGGACGTTTTGCAGGGGCATGATTCTGGCTGCTAGTTGGAGAGGGGAGTTTTTAGCAGACTACCAGTCCCGCCCGCGGTCGAAAACCCATCGCGCCGCAATCCCGCCGCCGCGACCAGCGCCACAAACGGCATCAGCGGCGCTCGCATCCGCAGGTTCGACCAATAGAGGGTATGCACGGCGGTGAACGCCAGGCAGAGGAGCACGCCCCACAGCCACGGCTGTTGCACGAGCTTCCACCGCAGTCGCCAGGCGCCCACCGCGGAGAGCAGATAAACGCCGCAGTACCAGGCGGCGGTAAGGTGCCGCAGCAGCATTCGGCCGGTCGATTCGTCGGCGGTCAGCTTATGCGGCAGGGGCGACCAAAGCTGGCCGATGCGGTAAAGCGAGGCGAGCGCGCAGCCGGCGGGGTCGCGCTGCATGTTTTGCGAAGCAAGGTTGGCGTAAGCGGCGTCCGTAACCAACTCCGCGGGCTGATTCTCAAAGATGGCATCCACGAGGGATTCCACGTGAAGCATCTTTTCCGCAGACAGCTGCTGGGGCGTGAGGTCGCGTTCGACATCCCACGGCAGGTCCGATTCGCTGTTTCGCAGCCAGTCGTAAAACGACGGATTGTTCCCCAGCCACAGCGTGTAACCGCCGTGGGTCGTCGTCAGGATCGGCTGGCCGAAATCTTGCTGATTGCGAATCGCCCAGGGAGACATGACCGCCGCCGCGGCAACGACCAAAGCGGCCAAATTCGGCAGCGCGCGCCCTGCCCACTGCCGCCACTGCTGGAAATCTGAAATCTGAAATCTGAAGTCTAGAATCATCGCGCAGCCCACCAGCCCCAGCCAGGGCAAGAACGTTGGCCGGCAAAGGGCCGCCAGACCGATCGCCCCGCCCGCCAGCGCCGCGTTCCACCAGTAGCGATGGCCCGAGAAGCGAACCAGGCACCAGAGCGCGAGAATCGCCACGAAGGTGGCCAGCGTTTCGGTCATCACCAGTGATTGCTGGTGGAGCAGGATGGGATCGCAGGCGACGAAGAAGCCTGCGACGAGCGGGGTTATGGGGATCGGTGTTGTGGGAGAGGTCTCAGGGGGCTCACGCCCCCCGCTCGCCACCAGGCGGCGGGCCGTCAGCCAGGTGAGCCAAACCGTCGCCACGCCCAGCAGCACATGTAGAACCGCGACCTTCCAAAGCGAAACGTGCCAGCCGTCCGTCGCCGGCAAGTTGCTCA
>JBBDYF010000102.1:0-31471 GCA_040901775.1 Pirellulaceae bacterium
GATGCTCCGCCTGACGACCGATAAGGGGGCCGCGAATAAGCCTGCCGTCGAGAAACTCTGGCACCGCGTCGGCCAAAACGAACAAAACACAGACGCCCTGCAATCGATCATCACCACGCCGGTGTTCGACGGCACGCACATCTACGGCGTCGATAGCTATGGCGAGCTGCGCTGCCTCGACGCGGCCACGGGCGACCGGCTGTGGGAAGATCTCTCGGCCACGCCCAAAGACCGCTGGAGCACGATCCACCTGGTAAAAAACGGCGATCGCTATTGGTTCTTCAACGAGCGGGGAGAGTTGATCATCGCCCGGTTGTCGCCCCAGGGTTTCGACGAGATCAGCCGGGCCAAGCTGCTGGAGCCGACGACCGCGCAGCTCACCCGCCGCGGCGGCGTGGGCGTGTGCTGGGCCCACCCGGCCTACGCCAACGGGCACGTCTTCGCCCGCAGCGACAAGGAGCTGGTCTGCGCGAGCTTGAAGCAGGAATAGCAGAAAACAGGTCGATCATGGCAATACGCCTTTCACCTCTGCCATTTTTGTGACGTCGAGTTTGGGCAGTTCGGCAATGATTTCTGTGAGGAAACAAACGCCCATCGTTTAAGTGCGGCCATTTTTTCTGGCAACGAATCCGTGCCGCACCGCTCGCCAAGGCCATCCCTATTTCATTTAACGCAAAGGCGCGAAGAAACGCAAAGACATCTGAGGTTTTTGGTCAATGGGATTGCAGGTTGGAGAGTAGGCGACGCCCTTGGATTGGAGTTGGCTTAGGTAGCGGGCTTCGTCGTAGGGTACTGCATCAAGGCATGCAGGAGGGCGCCGCGCGACTGCTCCACCATCACGGCCACTGCTACTAACGTATCGCTGGCTGGCTTCCGCGCCAAAAAATCTGCGCGCGGGTTCCGCAGCCGCCAGCGAAGGCTGCTGCGCTCTGGGGAAGGGCTGCGCGTCCTTCGCTGGCTCGGAACCCGAGACGGGGCAAACTATAAGGCCGCAAAGCAATACACGACGGCCTCCCTTGCGCCTTCGCCTGCTTGGCTGCTTTGCGTTAAATAGGCAAAGGTAGAACCCTGAACCAGCTCTCGCGATGAGTGATTTTCGATTTCCATTGGCACTTGCCAGGCAATTTGGCCAGACACTGCCTGCCGACATTGTTGCCAGCCGAGGTTGGCCGGGTTAACATCAGCGGATCGTCGTTCCCGCCGCCATCCCGCCTGGTGAGGTTCCCGCCATGTCGCGTTTGATTTGTGCCTTCGCCCTTGTCGCCAGCCTGTGCGCGGTCCCGGCCGCTTCCGGTCAGGAATGGACCCGCTTCCGAGGCCCCAACGGCACCGGCGAAAGCGAAGCGACGACGATCCCCGCCAGTTGGACCGCGGCCGATTTGAACTGGAAGGTGGAATTGCCCGGCATCGGCCATAGCTCGCCCGTCCTGTGGGGCGACAAAATCTTTCTGATCAGCGCCGAGCCCAAAGTCGCCACCCGCTACGTTCTCTGCCTCAGCGCGGCCGACGGCCAACAGGTATGGCGGCGCGACTATCCAGGGGTCAACCACCACCTGCACGTCCGCAGCAGCTTTGCCTCGTGTACGCCCGCCGTCGATGCCGACCGCGTGTACGTCGCCTGGTCCGATCCCGAGCATACGCGGCTGTTTGCCTTCGACCACGAAGGGAACGAAGCCTGGAACCTCGACCTGGGCCCCTGGGTCAGCCAGCACGGCTTTGGCACCTCGCCCATGTTGTATGGCGACTTGGTCATCATCACCTGCTCGCAAGAGTCGTCGAAGCGGCCCGGCACGCCCGAGCCCGAGCAAAGTTTCATGCTGGCGGTGGATAAGGCGACCGGCAAGATTCGTTGGCGCACCGAGCGGAAGATCGACACCACGTCGTACTCGGTGCCGATGGTTCGCAAAAACGAAGCGGGCCAGGACGAGCTACTTTGTTGCAGCACGGGGGACGGCATGTTCGCCCTCGACCCGAAAACGGGCAAAGAGAACTGGTCGCTGCCGGTGTTTTCGATGCGCACCGTCAGCTCGCCGCAGATCGCCGGGGGGCTTGTCTTCGGCAGCACGGGTTCGGGCGGAGGCGGCAACTATGTCGTCGCTCTCAAGCCGGGGCCGCAGGCCGAGGAAGCCTACCGGATTACCGAGCAGGCGCCTTACGTGCCGACGCTGCTAACGCATGGCGGCTTGGTGTTCTTGTGGGCCGATAAGTCGGGAGTGGTCACTTGCATTAGCGCCGCCGACGGCCACGAGGTCTGGCAAAAGCGAGTGGGGGGCGCCTACAGCGGCTCGCCGGTGCGGGTCGGAGACAAAATGTTCTGCGTCGATGAGGCCGGCACCGTCGTTTGCCTGGCGGCTGGTCCCGAGTTCAAGGAACTGGGCCGCACGCCGCTCGGCGAAGAGTGCCGCACCACGCCCGCCATCGCCGGCGGCCGGATGTACATTCGGACGATCTCGCACCTGCATTCGGTCGGCGGCAAATAGGCCCGCCCGCGGCCGAGTCCTTTTGTCGTCGCCGCGCTTTTCAGCCGATTCCATGCTCTCCATCCTGCTCATCGTGGCCAAACGTCTGGGCTGGATGGCGCTGACGCTGTGGGTCGTCTTTACCATCTCGTGGATCTTGATGCGCTCGGTTCCCGGCGGACCCTACAGCAGCGAGAAGAGCGTCCCCCCCGAGATTCAGCGGAACATCGAGGCTCGCTACAAGCTCGACCAACCGCTGCACGTGCAGTATCTCGATCATCTCTGGCACACCGTGCAACTCGACTTCGGGCAAAGCTTTCGGATCAAGGACTTTACCGTCAATGAGGTGATCGCGCAGGGTTTTCCGGTCTCGGCATCGCTGGGCATTTTTGCCATCACCTTTGCCCTGACGCTGGGGATGACGGCGGGGGTCGTCTCGGCGGTGCAGCGCAATACCGTGTACGACGTCGGCTTCATGGCTCTGGCGACGCTGGGAATCGCGGTGCCCAACTTCGTGCTTGCGGGGCTGGCCATCATCCTGTTCGTGTTTCAGCTCGAATGGTTGCCGGCCGCCGGCTGGGGAAGCCCGCGGCACATTTTGCTGCCGGCGATCTGCCTGGGTGCGCCATACGCGGCCTACATTGCCCGGCTCACCCGGGCGGGAATGCTCGAGGTGCTCAACCTCGACTACGTGCGCACCGCCTATGCCAAAGGGCTGACCCCGCGGACGGTGATCGTCAAGCACGCCCTGCGCGGGGCGATGCTGCCGGTGGTCACCTACCTGGGTCCGGCGACGGCGGGCATCCTGGCGGGGTCGCTGGTCATCGAGCGGATTTTCAGCATCTCGGGCCTGGGGAGCCACTTTATCGAAGCGGCGACCCAGCGCGACTATACGTTGGCGATGGGAATGGTGCTGGTCTATACGTTTCTCCTGTACGGTTTGAACTCGCTGGTCGATCTGTCGTATGCGATTATCGACCCGCGGGTAAAGCTGGAGTAACGATGCCAGAACCGGCCGCCAACGACACCGCCGCAACCTCAGCCGCCCGAGCCGCGCGGTACGAAGCGCTGCTGGGCGAAGCGGCCAAGGTGAAGGGCGTTTCGCTCTGGCTGGATGCCTGGCGACGGCTCCGCAAGAATCGGGCGGCGATGGTGTCGCTCGGCTTTTTGATCCTGCTGGCGACGCTCTCGCTGTTGACCCCCGCGATCCCGCTGCAATCGCCGCAGTTTTTTATTCTCGACCGGGCACGGCAGTTTCAGCCGCCGGGGCTAGCGCCGGTCGAACTGCAACTCAGCCAGGCCGACGTTCAAACCTTCGAGCAGAAAATGGCCGAGCTATCGGCCCAGGCCGCCGCCGCCAGCGGCGAAGAACGCGAAAAGCTGCAAGCCGAGATCGCCGGTCGGCGGCGCGACCATCCGTACAACCGCCTCTGGACAGCGCCCGGCCCGCTCGCCCGGCAGCTCATTCGCTTGCGGCTGGCGCTGTTCGGCAATTGGTGCATTCCGTCGATCTGCGGCACCGACGAACTGGGGCGCGACGTGCTGTCGCGAATCTTTTGGGGTTCGCGGGTGTCGCTCGTCGTGGGGATCGTTGCGACGCTCGTGTCGCTGGCGATCGGGGTCACCTTCGGGGCGATCTCGGGCTATGCCGGCGGCTGGGTCGATGCGGCGATGATGCGCGTGGTCGATGTGATGTATTCGATTCCGTTCATTTTCATCGTCATTTTTTTGATTACGATCCTGAGCGAGCAGTCGATCAAGGACAAGCTCGACAAGTGGGGAATCGACCAGATCACGCTGTTTTACCTGGTGATTGGGGCGTTCTACTGGCTGACGATGGCCCGCGTGGTGCGTGGGCAGGTGATGTCGCTCAAGCACGAGCAGTTCGTCGATGCGGCCCGCACCATCGGGGCGGGAACGGGCCGCATCGTCTTTCGGCACCTGGTGCCGAACGTGCTGGGGATCGTCATTGTCTATCTGACGCTGACCATTCCGAGCGTGATGCTGTTCGAGGCGTTTTTGTCGTTTTTGGGGTTGGGCGTGCAGCCCCCCGATGTCTCGTGGGGCCTGTTGGTGAACGAAGGGATTCGCGTCATCACGCCGATCCGCACCTACTGGTGGCTCGTCTTGTTTCCGGGGCTGGCGCTCGCCCTGACGCTGTTCGCATTGAACTTTTTGGGCGACGGCCTACGCGACGCCCTCGATCCGCGGATGAAAAACAGGTGAGGAAAGTACCTAATGACTAAGCCCTAAATCCTAATGCCTATTGCCGATGTCCGCTCGTTAGTCATTAGGATTTAGGGTTTAGTCCTTCACCACCATGCCCGACCCCCTCCTTCACATCGACAACCTCCACGTCCACTTCCAAACGGACGATGGCCTCGTGCGCGCGGTGAATGGCGTCTCGTTCGACCTCGCGCCGGGCGAAACGCTGGGGATCGTCGGCGAATCGGGGAGCGGCAAAAGCGTTACCAACCTGGCGATTCTGGGGCTCGTGCCGCAGCCCCCCGGCGTGATCGCCGCGGGACAGGCCCTGTATCGCGGGCAAGATCTGCTGCGGATGCGAACCGCCGAGCTGGCCACAATTCGGGGCCGGCGAATTGCCATGATTTTTCAAGACCCGATGACCGCCCTCAATCCGTTCCTGACGGTAGGCGAACAGATCATGGAGGTCACACGTCTGCATCTGAAGCACTCACCCGATCAGGCCCGGCGGCACGCGACCCAAATGCTCGAACAGGTGGGCATCCCCGCCGCGGCCGAGCGAATCGACGATTACCCGCACCAGTTTTCGGGTGGAATGCGGCAGCGGGTGATGATCGCAATGGCCCTGGCGTGCCAACCCGACGTGCTGATCGCCGACGAGCCGACGACTGCCCTGGATGTCACCATTCAGGCCCAAATGCTCGAATTGATTAAGGAGCTGCAAACGTCGCAAGGGACCGCCGTGATTCTGGTGACGCATGCCCTGGGGGTGGTGGCCAGCGTGTGCGACCGGGTGCTGGTGATGTACGCGGGAAAGATTGTGGAAGAGGCGGCGGTCGGGCCGCTGTTCGCCCGGCCGCAACATCCTTATACGCTGGGGCTGTTGCAGTCGATTCCCCGCACCGACGCCGCCAGCCGCGAGCCGCTGCGGCCGATCGTCGGCCAACCGCCGGACATGCTGCACCCACCCAGCGGCTGCCCGTATCATCTCCGCTGTCCGTTCGTTTTGGACAGGTGCCCGCAGGAGATGCCGCCGCTCGAAACGGCCCGGCACGGCGGACAGAAGGCCTGTTGGGCGGATGTGGAAGCGCCGACGCCTGCGACCGGAGGCGAGACATGAAGATCACGCCAATGCCTCAAGGGGCTGACGCCCCCCGCTCGCCATTGGATTCTCGCTCACCGGCGGACTCCCGCTCACCGGCGACTGGCGTTCCGCTGCTCAGCGTGCGCGATCTGAAAGTGCATTTTCCTTTTCGTCGCGGCGGATTGTTCACGGGAAAAACGGGCGTCATCCGGGCGGTCGATGGGGTCAGCTTCGACATTCTCCCTGGCGAAACGCTGGGCCTGGTCGGCGAGTCGGGCTGCGGCAAAAGCACCACCGCCCGGGCCATCGTCCGCCTGCTCGATCCGGCGGTCGTTCGGGGAGAGATCTGGCTCGACGGCGTGCGGATCGACCAGTTGTCTCCCGCCGAGATGTTGCCGCACCGCCGCCGCGTGCAGATGATCTTTCAAGATCCCTACGCCTCGCTGAATCCGCGGATGACCGTGGGCAGCATCATCGGCGAGCCGATGCAGATTTTTGGCCTCGCAAGCCCGCGCGATCGCAAGCTGGAGGTGATGCGGCTGATGGACCTGGTGGGGCTCAACCCGACGTATCTCAACCGCTATCCCCACGAATTTTCGGGGGGGCAACGGCAGCGGATCGGGATTGCCCGGGCGCTGGCCGTCGAACCCCGGCTGATCGTCTGTGACGAGCCGGTCTCGGCCCTCGACGTTTCGATCCAGGCCCAGGTGATCAACCTGCTGGTCGATTTGCAGCAGAAACTGGGGGTGGCGTACCTGTTCATCTCGCACGATCTGGGGGTCGTGCGGCACATTTCGCAGCGCACCGGGGTGATGTACCTGGGGCGAATCGTCGAGCTGGCCGACGCGGACGAACTGCATCGCCGGCCGCTGCATCCTTATACGCAGGCGCTGTTGTCGGCGATTCCCATTCCCGATCCGGCGCTGGAGCGCAGCCGGAGGCGGATCGTGCTGCGGGGAGAGGTTCCGTCGCCCGACCGGGCGTACCGGGGTTGCCCATTTGCCGATCGCTGCCCGATCGTCGAGCAATATTGCCGCGAGGTGCCGCCGCCGCTCGAAGGAGACGGGCATTTGGCGGCCTGTCACAAGGCCGAGCGGTAGGCCCGCTATTCAAGGCCGATCGAAACGTCGCCCGTCGCACCGAGTTCGACCTTGTACGTTTTGCCTTCTTCCACCTTCAGATAGCCGGCGATGCCGTTAACCGCTTTGATTCCCTTGTCGGCGGCCTTCTCCTTATCGTTGGCGATGCTCCAGAAGTCGCTGAAGATCGACTTTTCGAAGTCGCTCATTTGGCCGCCGCGGGCATACGCCTTGGGCGCGGCGCCGCGTTCGTCGAGCGGGAAGCCGTCGTCCGGCTTCTGGTCGTTGCCAAACAGTCGCTTGAACAGCAGCAGCGACGTGCCCCGCTCTAGATCGGCCTGTTCGATGTACTTGTCCTCGAACGTCACCATCCACCCATCGACGTACACGATGTCGCCGGGAATGCGAAACTGCCGGGGCGTATCGAGCGGGTTCCCCTCGTCGTTGAGTTCAACGAATTCGACCAGCGAACTCATTTTACCCGTCGTCTCGTCCTTGGTCTGGTCGATGCAGGTGAGCCGGGCGACCCGGTGATCGACTTTGAGCAGCGTGAGCGACGTTTCCAGCTTGTCCACCTCTTCGTTCAGCGCGCTGATCTGGGTGTCCTGCTCTTCGATGCGGGCCGCTTTTTGCACGATCTCGGCCGCGGCGCTGTCTAGGTCTTGCTGCACCTGGTCGAGTTTGACTTGAGCGTCGGCCAGTTGCTTGGCCTTGGCCTTGGCGTCGATGTCTCTTGCGTTGTAGGTGGAGTAGCCGTAATAGCCGGCCAAGCTGACGCCTCCGATCACTACCAGCGCAAGCATGGTGCGCAGGAAGCTGTTCAGCGTCGAAAGGTTGTCCATCATGCCGGGCATGGTTTCAATTCCGTTACGGGTGATCCCCGAGAAGGTGCTTGTCGTTTGGTCATTCACTGCCCAGCAATCGCCTGACCGCCGCCGCGATGTCTGCTTCGCGCATCAGGCTTTCGCCGACGAGCATGGCCTCGACCCCCGCTGTTTGTAAGCGTAGCACGTCCGCGCGCGTCTGGATGCCACTCTCGGCCACCAGCACGGTATCGAGGGGTATCTGGCTGCGCAGCCGAATGACATGCCCCAGATCGACCGTGAAGCTGCGCAGATCCCGATTGTTGACTCCGATGAGCTGGGCCCCCGCTTCGAGCACTCGGGGAAGATTCTCCGGCTCGTAGAATTCGACCAGCGGCGTCAGGCCGAGTTGCACCGCTTCATTATGCAGCTTTCGCAGGTTGCAATCGTCCAGGCACTCGGCGATCAGCAGCACGGCATCAGCCCCGGCGACCCGCGCCTCGACCAATTGATACGTGTCGAGAAAGAAGTCTTTCCGCAGGATCGGAATTCCCACCGCCGCGCGGACCCGGCGTAAATCGTCGAGGCTGCCTTGGAAATACGTCTCGTCGGTGAGCACGCTCAGGCACGTTGCGCCCGCCTGCTCGTACGTGCGGGCAATGGCGGCGGGATCGAAATCGGCCCGGATCACTCCTCGGCTGGGGCTCGCCTTCTTCACCTCGGCAATCAGCTTGATCGAGCCGGCTGCGGCCAGCGGGGCGAAAAAATTGCGAACAGGCGGAGCGCTGGCCAGTCGCTGGCGCAACTGGTCGAGCGGCAGCGCAGCCTTGGCACGGGCGATTTCCTCGCGTTTGGTGGCAACAATCTTGTCGAGAATGGTGGTCACGGCGAATTCAGTCTATCATTGATCGCGGAAACGGCACTCCCGCTAACCCCACCGCATTATGAACCGCCCTTTGCTTATCGGCGTGTTGGTGCTCTTTTGCTCCGCGATGGCGAGCGCCTTGCCGGCGTCCGAGCCGCTGCTGGTCGGCTATGCCGAGGCGGACATCACGCCCAAGATCGTGAAAGGAAAGCCCGTTTATATCGCCGGTTATGGCAAAAACCGCAAGGCCACCGGCGTTCACGACCCGATTATGGCACGGGCCGCCGTCCTGGTCAGCGGCAGCGAGAAGATCGCCTTGGTATCGGTCGATCTGATCGGCTTGCAGTACCCGGCGGTCAAGGAAATTCGGAGCCGCTTGCCCGATTTTCGCTACGTCATGGTGTCGAGCACGCACAATCACGAAGGGCCCGACGTGATCGGCATTTGGGGCCGCGGGCCGTTTCATCGCGGAGTGGACGACGCCTACCTGGCGCTGGTGGTCGAGCGCGTCGCCGCGGCGGTGGGACAAGCGGCCCAGGCCTTGCAGCCGGTATCGGCCGCCTTTGGAACCGCCGAGGACGAATCGCTGCTGCACGACAGCCGGCTGCCGATCGTGAAGGATGGCGTGCTGCGGGTGGTGCGGTTCGACAAACTGGGCACTGCGCAGCCCGCGCTGCTGGTGGTGCAGTGGAATTGTCATCCCGAGGCGCTCGGGCCGCGCAATACGCTGCTGACGGCCGATTTTCCTCACGCGACGGTCGCCGCCTTGAAGAAAAAGTACGCTTGTGAGGTGCTGTATTTGACCGGCGCGGTGGGGGGCCTCTTGGCACCGCCGCGCGGCAATGTGAAGGACTCGGCCGGCAACGACTTGAAAGAAGGGGATTACCAGTACGCCCGCGTGTATGGCGAGCAGGTCGCCGCGCTGGCGGGCCAGGCGATCGACACCGCCGAGCCGCTCGCGCTCGCCCCGTTTGTCGTTTCGGCCAAGGCGATTGCCGTGCCGGTGGAGAATGTTTTGTACCGGGCGGCCCGGGCGCTGGGAGTGGTGAAACGACCGGCGACCATCTGGACCGGCAGCTTCGATAAATTTGGCGATCCGATGACGGCCGAAATGCGGAAGCTCCCTTCGGCGATCGAAACCGAAGTCGCCTATCTTCGTCTGGGCGACCTCCACATCGCCTGCATTCCGGGCGAAATTTATCCCGAACTGGTGTATGGAAGGTTTCAGGAACCGGTCGAAGCCGGGGCCGATTTTCCCGCTGCGCCGCTCGAGCCGACGATTGCCGGCCTGATGCCGGGGAAAAAATGGCTGCTGCTCGGACTGGCCAACGACGAACTGGGCTACATCATTCCCAAGCGGCAATGGGACAAGGTCGAACCGCACGCCTATGGCAAGTTGTCGGGCCAGTACGGCGAAGTGAATAGCTGCGGGGCCGAAGTCGCCCCGATCCTGATGCACGCCTTGAAACTGCGGGTGGCAGAGGCGAATGCACCGCTCGTCGGTCAATAGCGCGGCATTGCCGCTAGTGCGGCATTACTGCCGGAGCATGTCGTTCAGGGCTTGCTGCACGGCGCTCGGATCGCGGGCCAGCATCCAGGTGATGATGCCGGCCAGCGCCACGCCAAACGAGAGCAAGCTGGCTCCATAAGGGTTCGGCGAGCCGGGCACGGCGGCCAGCGCCGCCGACAACTCCTGCTCGACGCTTCGCCAACCGGCAAGGCTTTGGTCGGGGCCGCTGGCAACAATCTGCACGTTTTTGGTCATGGCGGTCGTTTCGACATACAGCGCCACGCCCAGTTGCGGCAGCGTCAGGCTCGCGCCCGCGGCACTCGCCGTCGGGTCGAGCCGGCCCACCGCGGCAAGCGCCGGCAGAATTTGCTCGGCCGTGCAGTTGTAGATCACCAGCCGCGGTCGCACGGTCAGGGCGACGAACGTCACCAGCAGCACGTAGCAGGCGACCATCATGGCCCAGACCCAGCCGCCATAGCTGGCCACCGCCCGTTCCGGCAAAAACAACTCCATCGGGCCGGCGATCACGAATCCGCCAATGGCGATTCCCAGCGCGGCCAGATCGCGCCCCCCCGTCGTCACAAAAGGGCGCGGCGACAGGTTGATCGCACCGAGCACCAGCAGGTACATGGCGACCGGCCCCAGGGCGATGCAGAGATGCAGAGAATCCATAAAGAACAGGTCGAGCGGCGAAGCAGTGGAAGCAGTGGAAATCGGCCGGCCCAGCAGTCGATTCTAGGGGTTGGCCCGGCCGGGGTGAAGCACGGACCATTGCCGGCGCCGTAAACGCCTAATTTCATTGGACTTACATCGCTCTATAACTCGCTGCCGTTCGCTCTAGGTCGCAGGGAGCGCGCGGCTTACAATCCGCTCCTTGGCCGAACTCGCAGGGTAAGGGATTGCAAACGATGGCTGCCACCAGACGCGTGAAATTCGAGGTCGAGCTGCCCGACGACGCGATCGAGTCCATGAACAAACGGGGCGCAGAGCCGCGCAAGCCAACGCGCGGACGGTGGACGTTCCGCTTCGTCGTACTGCTGCTGCTCTTGGCAGGGTTGGCGGTCGCCAGCCCCACGATCCTCTCGGCTACCGGCCTGTGGAAGTCGCTCTTGGCCGCAGCCGTTCCCGATTTGGCTGGCAAAATTGAGATCGGCTCGCTGTCGCTCGCCTGGTGGTCGCCGATCGAGATGCAGAATCTGACCGTCCACGACGAGCAGGGGGACGTTATCGCCCAGGTTCCGCTGGTTCGCAGCCACAAAACACTGCTCGCGCTGGCAATGAACTATCGGGATCTCGGCACGTTTGAAGTCACCCAGCCCCGGGCCAAGATCGTGTTGCGGCAGGACGGTAGCAACATCGAGGATTTTCTCGCCAAGTTGCCCCAGTCCGACAGCGACGGCGCTTCGCCAGCCGCCGCCGGCTTCAGCCTGGTGCTGACGCGAGGGACCGTCGAACTGGACGACACGATCGCCGGTCGGCAATGGGCGATCGAGAACCTGAGCGTCGATTTCGCCTGGCCCGCGGCCGCCGATCAACCGAAAACGGGCAAGCTGACCGCCACGGTCGGCAGTTTGCTAACGCCTTCAGAAACCAGTGGCGAAATGGCCGCCGAATTCTCCTGGCAGCCAGGTACGGGCGAAGGGGCCGTCCTGGGTGCCGGTCAGGCCGACATCCAGCTCGGCGGCTTGCCGACCGAGCTGCTCGAAGGGGCTCTCCGCCGCTTCGATATGGACATTCGCCCGCAAGGGGCACTCACGCTCGACGCCGGTTACGTGTGGACCGACGACGGCAATTCGCAGCACCTGGTCGTTCGGCAACTGGCCGCGCCGCAACTGGCGGTCGCCTCGCCAGCGCTGCTGGGGAGCGACCGGCTAACGGTCAACATTGCCACCGGCCAGGCCGACGTGCTGATTGCCGGCGACAAGCTCGACATTCGCCAACTGCGGCTGGAGTCGAACCTGCTGCAACTCTCGGGCAAAGGGATGGCCTCGCTTACCGCGCCCACGGACGCCAGCGATGTGGAAGTGACCGGCCAGATCGACTTGGCGGAGCTGGCGCGGCAATTGCCGGGCACCCTGCACATGCGGCCCGATACGCAACTCAATAGCGGAATCGTACAGGTGTCGCTGGCAAGTCGTGCCGAACAAGCGGGCCGCCGCTGGCAAGCTTCACTGAAGACCGATCGGCTGCGGGCCACGGCAGGGGGCCGTCCGGTCGAATTCGATGAGCCGTTGGCGATCGACTTTGCGGTGCGAATTGCCCCGGAAGGGCCTGCCGAGCAAGCGATCGTCGTCGAGCAACTCGTCGGCCGGGCCAGCTTTTTGAAGCTCAACGGCAACGGCACGCTGGGCGAAGGAACGCTCACCGCCGAGGCCGATCTCGACAAGCTCGTCGCCGAACTGGGCCAACTTGTCGATTGGGGAAATACGAAACTCGCCGGCACTCTGGCCGCACAGGTCCGCTGGAACCGAGGAGAAAGCAACCTCTGGACCGCGCGAGCCGACGCCCGCGTGCAAAACTTTGAAATGCTCGCTGCGGGAATCGCTCCGTGGCGCGAATCCAACCTGCAAATCGGGGCCGATGTCACGGGCCTGCTCGGCACCGCGGGACTGACGGAAATCCATGCCGCCCGGCTAACCGTTGCTTCGGCCGGCGACCGACTCGAGGCGACCCTGGCCGAACCGGTCAAGGAGGTCTCGTCGGCAACGGCCTGGCCAATCGCGATTTCTCTGCAAGGCGAACTCGCCACCTGGATGCCGCGCGTGCAGCCGGTGGTGTCGCTGGCGGGCTGGGAATTTGCCGGAGCGATCGACGTTCGCGGGGCGGGGCGGTTCTCGCCGGCGGCCAGCCAGCTTGGCAAGACGCATCTCGAAATCGAGAACCTGGAGATCGCCGGTCCCGGCCTCTGGATTCGCGAGCCCCAGTTGAAGCTCGATACTTCCGGCTCGTGGGACCAGGCGAAGCTGACCCTCGCCCTGCCCGAAACCGTGCTGCAAAGCACTGCCATCGGCCTGCGGGCCGACGACTTGCGGCTGGTGGCAGGCGAGCAGCCGACGATCACCGGGCTGGTCGATTTTCGGGGCAATCCGGCGCGGCTTTCTGACTGGCTCGGCGATAAGGGATCGCCGCGAACCTGGCAGGTTGCGGGCGACTTGACCGGGCGCGTCGAAATCGCCGCAGGGGCCTCGGCCCAGGAAGCGACGATCACCGCCGACATCGGGCAGTTTCAGTTTCTCACTCCCGAGCCAGCGCCCGCAGCGAGCCCAGCGACGATGGCCACGGCGGCTATGAAACCCCGTTGGGCCGAAGAAAAGGTCAGCCTGACCGGCCAGGCGGGTTATGAGCCGGCAACCGGCAAAGTGACGCTGGCCCGCAGCAATCTGCAACTTGCCTGGCTGAACGTGGCAACGACCGGCACCATTAGCGATCTGACAACCAGTTGCCTGACCGATTTGGCGGGCGAAATCTCGTACGATCTGGCGGTCGTCGAGCAGAAGATCAAAACGGAGTTGTATCCGCGCACTCCGCAGGACGACCCGAGCAAGCAGCGGAGCATCGACACGCTGGTGCTCCGCGGCCAGGAGAAGCGGCCGTTCGTCCTCCGCGGCCCGCTGTTTGCAACTGTGCGATCGCCACAGACGCTGACCGCAATGCCGCTGGTGCCGGAAGAACTGGTGGGCGAGGCGAGCCTCGGCTGGGAGTCGGCCCAGTATGTGGGCTTGGTCGCCGGCGCGGCCGATTTCAAAGCGCAGCTTAAGCAAGGGACGGTGTTTATCGGCCCGCTCGATATACCCGTTAGCGATGGCCGGCTGACCACCGCGCCGCGCATCTTGCTGAACGCCCCGGTTCCCAGCGTGGTTTTCGAACGTGGCCCGCTGATTCAAAACGTGCAGATCACGGCCGAGATGTGCAACCAGTGGCTGAAGTACGTCGCGCCGCTGGTGGCCGACTCGACCGAAGCCCAGGGCAAATTTTCGCTGGCGCTCGAGGGAGCGAGCGTTCCGATCTTCACCCCAATGGCGAGCATCGTCCACGGAACGCTGGCGATCCACGGCGCGCAGGTCGGTCCCGGCCCGCTCGCCAAGAAATACCTGGCCAAGGCCCGGCAACTGAAGGCGATCATCGATCCCACGGCCGCCCAGGGAGACAACTATGGCCGCTGGCTCGCACTGCCCGAACACAACGTGGCGTTCGCCGTGCAAGACGGCATCGTCTCGCACGACGGGCTGACGATGACCGCCCAAAACTTCGTGATGACGACCAAGGGGCTCGTCCGGATCGAGGACCAGGCGATCGACCTCGACGCCAACATTCCCATTCAGGACTCGTGGTTCAAAAAGGACCAGCAGAACCTGCTCGGCTCGCTCCGCGGCCAGGCGGTGCCGATCAAGATCACCGGCACGCTCTCGGGCCCGCGACTCGATACGAAGGCTTACGAGGGACTCGCCAAGCAACTCGCCGGTTCGGCGGTGCAGGGCTTCGTCGAGAAGAACCAGCAGAAGGTACAGGGCCTGATCGACAAAGAGGCGGGCAAGCTGCTCAACGGGCTGTTTGGCCCGCAGCCCAAGCCGGCGAGGCCCACGCCAGCACCGACGCCGTAATGTGCCTCGCGAGACTCACTACCCCTTCAGCCAGTTCTCCGTTCGCAAGCCGGCCACGCGCGAGAAGTGTGCGGAATTGTTCGAGACGAGCGTGGCACCCAGGGCGAGGGCATGAGCGGCGATCAGCGTGTCGAGCGCACCGATGGTCATCCCGCGCTTCTCTAGCTCGTAGCGGACTTGTCCATATTGGTCCGGGCAACCGACAGCTCTATAGTCATATCGCTCAAAGGGCGAAGTCAAGCGGCGAATGAGCGCCATCTCGGCCTCGTACCGGCCGCCGAAGCGAGCGCCGAGTTCCAATTCTGAAATGGTGATTGCCGACAATCCCAACGTGTCGCCTGCACCTTGTGCTTGCTGGCAGCGAACAGCCAACCGCTTTGCGCGTTCGCGTTGCGCGTTGGGACGCGAACTCTTTGACCCCCGCGCCAGAAATATGACTGTGTCATCACGGGGCTCCCAGTCAAGCCCTCGCTTGGTGTTCCTTCACGACCTGATGAATCAATTCTCGAAGCAATGGCTCGTGCTCCGTTAAATCCTGATTGCGGATGCGTAATTGAAGGCGTCCGTTTTGACGTACCAGGCCCCGCGGGCTTTCCAAAAGAACGGGCGTCGCATCGGCCAGACTCCAGGGTGTCGGGATATTCTGCCCGTCCCTGATGACTAGTCCGGTCACGATCCGCTGGGTATTTGGCGATTGGTGGTATCGCGTTTGGTATCAGCGGGACGTTTGCAGGCCAGAAGCGGCCTAAGAAAAAAGCCGCAACTCCTAATGAAGTCACGGCTTCCGTAAAGTCGGGGTGAGCGGATTTTTACAGAACCGAAGATCGCGATCACGCTGGCGGATTGGCGGGCGGCGTAATTCCCACGCCAATCCCCGCTTTTGGAATGGTCGTTTCGCCTCAGCGCCCCCATAGCCGCGAGACTGCGGGCGGAACGCCCCATACCGTCACCCCCTGCTGGTTTCGGTCGGATTGCGCGCCGCCGGCCGTGACCAATCGCGTCCCATCCGGGCTGAATTTGACGCTGATCACCCATTCTGGCGCGGGGAGCGAGTGCAGCAGTTGAAGGTCTTTGTCCCACAGGCAGATTTCACCATTCAATCCGGCGGAGGCAAGTAGCTCGCCGCTGGGCGACCAGTCCAGCGTGTAGATCTCCTCGGCGATCTTCTCGTGCTCGGCGAGGAGCCTACCGGTCGCGGTTTCCCACAGCCGGAGACTGCCGTCTGCGTAGGCGACGGCGAGTGCTTTTCCCGTGGTATGAAAGGCCAGTTCCTGCGTTTCGCGTTTCGGCAAGATCAGTAACCGGCGCCCTGTCGCCACGTCAAATAGGATTGTATTGGAATTCCGGTCGCCGACCGCGATCGTCCGACCGTCGGGGCTAAACACGGGGGTCAGGCCACTCCGACTTCGACCACAGTCAAGCTTGCGGACGACTTGGCCAGTGGTCGTGTCCCACAGTTTCGCTTCGGTGGCATATCCGCCAGTCGCCAACAGCCGGCCGTCGGGACTGAATACTACGTCGGGTTGAGGATCGCCGGTTTCCAGCACGATGCGCTGGCCGTCTTTGAGAGTGAGGATTTCAGCTTGGGTGCTGTTTTCGCAATAGGCCACGCGCCGCTGGTCCGGGCTAAAGTCAAAGCCAATGAGCTTCCGATCAGCCCCGATCGCCCTGACCGGCCACAGCGTGATTGCTTCGCGAACATCAACCGGCTGCTCCCAAGAGACGAACGCGACGCGGCTGCGGTCCTGACTGTAGACCAGCTTGTAAATGCCGGCGCTCGGGATCTCGCTGAGACTCCGCAGTTGTTCGACATTTGCTGAGGATATCGGCTCTCGGTGAAACTTCCAGGCGAGCCAGCCAGAGATCACGGCCATGACTACCAGCAGCGTCAGAAGTCGGAAGCGAAAGAGCCGGGTGACGCGGCCGAGAAACGTCACCGGCTGAGGAGCGCTGATCTGGCTCATGGCTGCATTGTGGAGATATCAGCCGCTAAAGTCCAACGACGAAAGTCGTCTACGATCCGCATAGGATTGTCACAATTGCGATAGCCCAGGACTTTCGGACACCGGCGGGGCGTGTGATTACGCCGCATGGTGGGACCTCGTGCAACCAAGGCGCGAAAGTTACAGTGCGGCGCGCTCAGATTAACGCTGCGTAAGGCGTGACATCAGGGCAACAATCATCACATCTGTTACGTTGCCGAGTGATAGCACTTCACGCTCAGCGCCGAGCGCGGCGTATGTGAGTGGGCTCCTACGGAGCGAATTGGATATGCCCTTCATAGGACCCTTCCACCCCGGCAACGCCGGCCAGGTTGATCCAGCCTTGAAGATTTGCCAGGTCGCCGGTTCCGCGGAGGATGACGAGCTTGCCCTCGGCAAACCCTTCGGCATCGATGCCGCCTACGAAGACGAAATCGAAAGTTCCCGTCGCGGCGTCCACCTCGCCCTCAAACGTCCCCTCGGCAAAGAAAATCTCCTGGGCGGGCTCGTCAAGGGCGCCGAGGTGTACGATCGAGAAATCGGCGGTAAAGGCGCCGTCAAACGTGTCTTCCAGGCGGAACACAGCCGTCAGTTCGATAAACGTCACGGCGCCGCGCGGTTGGATCGAAGTGGGGACGAGGTGTTCCACGACAAAATCGCCGCTGGCGGGCTGCGGCGGATCGGCCCAGGCGGTTGGTGGCGCGAGGGCCGCAATTGTCGCCGCTAGAACGAGGCTGCCAAGCGATGTTCCGAGTTTGTTGCGCATGTTCAGTCCTTTCCTGAGGTTGGTAATGTTCTCAACGCTACCGGCGCGTCCACGAGGACGCCTTCCACCGACGGCCCGTCGCGAGAGTGGCCCCCGCTCAAGCCCCAACCGCGGTCTTCCGATCCTTGCCGCGTTCGTCGCCGGCCACACGCCAGGAGCGCCAGCGCTCCGGTACCTAGCAGCACAAGGCTGGAAGGCTCCGGGACGGCGGTGTCTTGCGGCCCGACGATTGTGAGGCAATTGCCGGAGATCGGCCCAGTGGCTCCCCCTCCGACGTTGAGCCGCAGCGTATAAGCGCCAGCGGTGGGAATGTTCAAGACCGTGGAGCCAACATGATTAAATTCATGAACTCCGTTGCCGGCCAATTGGTGAAGAATGTATTGCTCGTTCTCGATCGGAAATCCATTCTGTAACACCGCGGCGGTGGTCTGCCCGCCTCCCCACCAGATAATGACGGGATGCGTCGCCAGGGACGTTGATTCAGCATGGATGTTGTAGTCGAGGTCGATCAGGGTCGGTGCATCCACCGTAAACCGATAAAGAAACTCCGCCTGTCCGGCAAATCCAGGCCCGGTGGTCGGACTGCTGTTGCCCAGGAAATAGTCCAGTTCTACCGTGCCGGCCGACGGGTTCACCCACGTCGCGCTGGCGTCGAGATCGTACGAGAGGGAGCTGCTCGTGAGGCTGGTGTGGGCGGACAGCGGATTGAGCGTCCCGCCCTGTACCTGCTGGTCCTGATCTTCAGGATCGCTGTTGCTCTCGTGAAAAACCGCGAAAGTATTCACGTTCGAGAAATTGGCGATCACCGCCGCGCCGGCCGTCGCCGGCGACGCCAGCCAAGCGAGCGCCACCGCCAGAGTCGTGATGCCGGCCAACATTCTTTGATTTCGTTGCATTGCTTCGGATCTTTTTCTGAAGTGAGCTCTCCTGACCGCAAGCACGATGTTTCCTTGATCGATTCGAGAACCACATGATGCATCCTCCGCCTGGTCCCCACGTTGAGCGGTGGACCGGCGCAAGGCGCAACGGAGTCGTGTAGAATGCACCCATTCGCACGCACCCGTGTGTCTCCCGTTCTAGCTGGAGATCAGGAAGCCCCAATCCTCCTAAACAGGAGGCGTTTGCGTTTTCTGCCCCTTCGAGCAGTGGCGGGCCAACCGGATGCCAAGCCCCGACCGCTTGCCCGGAGGCTCCTTCCGATGCCGAAATCTCAGCGCCTGCGGCTGCGCGATCTGCGCAACATCTATCGCGTGATCGGCGAATGCCGCGAGTTGGGGAACGACTGCCAGGCGTGGCGGCTGCACGCGGTCCGGTCGCTGTGCGAGCTCGTCGAGGCGCAAGTCGGCATCGTGGGAGAGCTCCACGATTTCCGAACCGAAGCGCCGCGAATGACCGCGGTCCTGGACCATGGATGGGCGGGGCAGCGGGAGCGGCGGAATTATCTCGATTTCCTGCGCCAGTACGGACCCGCGAACAATCCCCAGCATCTGCCGCTGGCCCGGCTGCCGCCCCGGCCGCTGATCACGCGTAGCCGCCAGCAATTGGTCTCCGACGAGCTGTGGTACCGTTGCGAGCACTTCAACGAGCAACGGCGCCCCAGCCGGATCGATGGCAGCATGCTGTCGCTCAGTACGGACTGCGGAGGACTCGCCGAAGACGCGAGAGTCCAGGAGCCGCCGATGTTCGTACTGGCTCTGAACCGGGCGCTCGGCGAGCCGCTGTTCGAGAAGCGCGAGCGATTGATCACTCGCTGGTTCCATTTTGAGCTGGCGGCGCTGATCGGCGGAGAACTGACGAGCGGGCGTGAGCCGTCCCCTTCCGCGCTTGCACCGCGACAACAGCAGGTTCTGGCCTGTTTGCTGGAAGGCGATTCCGAGAAGCAGGTGGCCCTGCGGCTAGGACTGTCGCGGCAGACCGTGCACCAATACGTGAAAGGGATTTATGGCCATTTCCAGGTCTACAGCCGAGGCGAATTGCTGGCCCGGTGGATTCGCCGGCCGAAACCGCCGAACCGACCCGCTCGCGGCTGATCGGTGGCAGCACCACTTGCTGCTTTCCGAGCCGTCTTCGATCAACCACGAATTGGGCGCAGCAGTTGGCTGGACAACGCCCGCGTCACTACCACCCTCGGCACCGAGCGCGGCGCGCGAGGGTGGCTTACATTTCGTAGGACGGGTCGGCTGACCCGTCTTGCTCCAGCCGGCAACGTCCTGAACATCGACATGGCCCCCCGGACGCGGCAGATGCAATTCTGGTGCGTCGTTTTCGCGCCGTGGCCAGTTCATGGCGATCGGCCATTTGCTATGGGCAGTGTTGTTTGGCTACTTCGGCAGCCGGCCCGTAGGGGACGCACTGAAAAGGGCAGGCGAAGGATTGCCTAGATTAAAGGCTGAATGACAATTCCGCAAATCATTGCCGCAGCGGCCGCGGCGTCCTGCACTCTTTGTTGGGCAGGTCGCCGAATGGCCGCTGACTGGAAACGATAATCCCGGCATGGTGTTTCCCTTGCTGCAGCCACGCCCCGTGTAAAGCAGCGAAATGGCCGACATTGAACGTCACAATTGCCAGCCCACTGACTCTGGCCCACTCAAGCTGAGATTCATCCGTTTCGCCCAGACGTCCCGCTTCTGGGGCGGAAATCGCATCTTGGCCTGCGGCGCGAAGGGCACCCGCCAAACCGCCGTACACATCCTCATCCGTGAAAAACCGGATCGAGCTCATGACGCGGGATGATTCTGCGCGAGACTGACCTTCACTGCCACCTCGTCATCGCGTGCCAAGTCTGCTTCAATCTCCGCCAGATGATCGTCGGCATAAGCCAACGCGTCATGCACATCAGCCCGGCGGAGCGAAGGATAATTCGCAACGATCTCGTCAGGACTCATCCCTTGGCGAGAGCAGGTCAAGATCGTTGCAACTCGGATCCGCGTTCCGGCGACGATCGGTTGACCGCCGCACCGGGCGGGATCCACGTCGATATTGCGATAGTCGAGTTTGGGCATATTGCTATCGTAGCATCCTAATCGACATGGGTCCAAACTACCCCAGCGCTGCCCGCGTCCGCTCGACCAATGGGTTGTCGCCGCCGCCGCTCCCTTTCAAATTAAACACGCTGGTCGCCAAAAACTTGTCACGCCAGGCGGGCGACACGTTCAGGTAATCTTCCAGCACGGCCGAGCTGAACTTGTAATCGTGCGAGTCGCGACCCTTGAGGAAGATCAACGTCCGAGCGCGAGTCATAAAGTCTTGCGGCTGCGGATTCGCACGGGCATAGGCCAGCGTTTTGCGGGCCGCTTGCATCCGGTCGCCGCTCACGTCGGCAAAGATCGCGTCGAGCGCCGCCGTGGAATCCGTGGGAATCTCGGCCGGCTCCAGGGCCTCGATCTTATGCTCGCCCACATTGCCACGGCCGTTCATCCCCGCGCGGAACATTGGGAGGAATGCGGCACTCTGCAAGAGGAGCATCCGCCGGGTCTCGTCGTCCCCCGCGGCGTCGAAGGCGTACCGCAGGGCGTTCGTCGTCGTTAGCGTGTGCAAACCCACGATTCCGGGCTGCCGCATGAGCAGTTCGCCCGAACCGACCAGCAGCGCGTCCCACACCGATTGCGGACTGACGCCCCGGTTGATCGTTTCGACCACCTGGTCGCACAATTCGTCCGTGCTGCCGCCATAGACGGTGGCCAGCAGTTCGTGGGTCGCTTGCTCATCGACCTGGCCGCTTTGCCAGTCGTCGCGAAATTTCTTTAGCCGGGCGACGTTGTCCCGCCCGGGGCGATCGGCTTCGTAATCGTTCTCGGCGGGGTTCCCTTCGTCGCGATTCAGCAAGGCATACGCCAGCGAGCGGAGCACCGGCTCTGAATATTGCCAGCCGACGCATTGCAGCGTCCGCCACGCATTGGCGACGTAGATCGCCTTGTGCCCGATCGAACGGAAATCGCGGCACCCATAACGGGCAAACAGGTCGAACAGTTCGTTCGAGCCGGCCGTGCGGGCCAGCGCGGCAATGGCGACGTCGGCTTGGCCCTCGTCCCACTTGTCGAGCGCCTCGACGAACATCTGGCGGGCCTTGTGCGGCGGCGGCAGGCGGCTCTCATCGACCGGGGCCATCGTCCAGTCCCCTTCCTCCTCGTCGCGACGTTGCGACGCCTTGAACGCATCGAGCGCCCAGAAGATGGGGAGCCAGCGATGCTCGTCGGGCGACGACATGCTCGCCAGATGGGCCGAGTTCACCACCAGCACCGCGTGGAACTTGAAGCCGACGCTGGGCCGCGGCTGGATGTTGCGCACGCCGGCCAAGAGCAGGGCGGCGACGACTTCGCGATAGCTCGTACCGTTTTGGATGCGCCCGGCAATTTCTTCCAGCAGCTTTTCGCGCGGGGTCTGTTCGATCACCTTCACCAGCGGCTCGATATCGGCCGACAGGCGGACGACCTTGGGATCGGGCTTGGCCTCCTCGGCCGAGACGCGCGGCAGCTTGGCCAGAAAGCCAAGCTGCGACATGCCGGCGAAGGCCGAAGCCGAGGCGGCGGTAGTCAAAAACTGACGGCGATTGGCGGACATGGCCCTACCTCCCTTGAAGGACGAAGCACTATGCGCATCCTACGCCTCTGCCCAGGCGGAAACAACTGCGCGCTGCCTTCTCCCGTCGGGGCTATGAACTACCGGCCCTCCGGGCCTGCGGCCAGCGACTTGACCCATTTTTCGACGAGGGCAATCTCTTCGTCCGATAGGCGGCCGCGGGGAGGCATCTGGTAGTCGTCTTCCTGGTAGCGAATCGCCCGCAGGAGGAAGCTGTTTTCGACGTCGCCGGCGACTACCGCGGGGCCGGTCGCGCCCCCCTTGAGCACCTGCTCGACCGTTTCGAGCTGGAGATTCCCTTGCAGTTCTTTCGCCTGCGACGAGTGGCAGTCGAAGCATTTGCTCGCGAATAGCGGGCGGATCGACTTTTTGAAAAGCTCCCCAGCATCCTCGGCCTGGGCCCTCGCGCTTACCCCCGCAACAACGAAAATGCCAAACGCAACAGCGCCGCGGATGATCGAACGGTTCATGCGATCCATTAGAGTTAGCAACTGCCTCCTCTGCGAGTGGAATGCAGGCGGAAAAACCGATATGGAATTTAACCACGAATCAAGCGAATTGAACGAATGAGTGCGAGAATGCCCGTACCGAATTGTCTCCCTGCCTGATTCGTAAAATTCGTTCGATTCGTGGTTTCCCTTCCTCCTTGATCCTCCCCAGCCCCTAGCCCCCAGCCCCTGCCTCCCCCTCCCCATACGCCCGCATGGCTGCCTCGTACACGTCCTTGAGGGGGACGTTCTTTTCATTGGCGAGGAGCCGGCACGCTTCGAACTCGGGCGAGAAGCTGCTGCCGCCGTCGGGCAATACGGCCAGTTTCCCTTGCAGCGGCCCGAACGGGGTTTCTACCGTGTGCGGCCGCCGATCGAGCTTGTGCCGGCACGCTTGCCAGCGGCGAATGCCCAGCGTGCGCGTTTCGCGGAAAATGATCTTTTCGAGCTTCGTCACGAGCAAGGCCGGGCAGAGCACCGACAGCAATACGCCCGGCCGGTTCTTTTTCATTTGAATGCCGGTCGTATAAACGTCGAGCGCGCCGGCTTCAAACAGCTTGGCCGTGGTGTGCCCCACGATCTCGCCGCTGATGTCGTCCAAGTTGGTTTCGAGCACCCAGACCTGGTCGCTGGCCAGGCCCGACGCTCCTTCGCCAACGAGGAGCCGCAAGATGTTGGCCTGCTCGCTCATGTCGCGGTCGCCGGCCCCCAGGCCGATCGTTTGAATGGTCATTCCGGGCAGGGGGCCAAATTCGTCGGCCACCGTTTTGACGATCGCCGCGCCGGTCGGCGTGGTTAGTTCCAGCGGCACGGCGGAAAAGGCGAGCGGCACGCCGCGCAAAATTTCGGCGGTGGCGGGGGCCGGCAGGCTGACCCGGCCATGTTCGATCTCGATGTAGCCAGTCCCGGTCGGCACGGGCGAGCAGACGATCCGATCGACGCCCAACAGCGATAGGCCGACCGCCGCCCCGACGATGTCGGCGATGGAATCGACCGCTCCCACTTCGTGAAAGTGGACCTTGCGGAGCGTGGTGCCGTGAACCTTCGCCTCGGCTTCGCCGATGCAGGTGAAGATCCGCCGGGCCAGGTCCTTTTGTGGCGGCGTGAGGACCGGGCTGGCGTCGATCTTCTCGACAATGTGGTGCAGATGCCGGTGGGCCTGTTCCGGCTCGTGCTCGACGGTCACCTTGCAGGCCCGAAAGCCGTGCCGCTTCACTTCGGCCGCCACCAGCTTGATGTTCGGATAGCCCAACGAGTCGATCCCGGCTTGCATCGCGGCCAGCGAAACGCCGCTATCGACCAAGGCCCCCAGGGTCATGTCGCCACTAATGCCGCTAATGCAATCGAAGTAGGCAATTTTCATCGGTTGGAATTCTGCTCGTGGACCACCGTAACGCTCGTGCTGATGCCGCCGCGGGCGGTAAACGCCGCCACCAGTTTCATCCGTCGCGGGGCCAGGGCGGCCACCAGGTCGTCGAGGATGCGGTTGGTAATGTTCTCGTAGAAAATGCCTTCATTCCGAAAGCTTTGCAGATACAGCTTCAGGCTCTTCAGCTCGACGCACTTCCGCTCGGGTGTGTACGTAAAGGTGAGCGTGCCAAAATCGGGCTGGCCCGTCTTCGGGCAAACCGAGGTGAACTCGGGACAGACGATCTCGATCGTGTAGTCGCGGCCGGGAAACTGGTTGTCGAACGTTTCCAGCAGGCTGGCAGGATGTGTGGCGGGCGTGCTCATAGCAAAGCTTTCTGAGGGGTGTCCTTCCGATTGTGTCGCATGATCGGGCCGGGGGCTAGGAGTGGCGAGCGGAGAGCAGGCGAGCGGGATGCGTTAGCTTCCCGATGGGTCTTGCTATGATCAAAGAGAATGCTGGATTAACGCTATCCCCAGCCCCGAACCCCTTCCCCCCTCCTCCCGTGCGGATCTCCGAACTTTACGCCTCGCGGCAAGGCGAAGGCTTGCTCACCGGCACGCCCAGCGTCTTCGTGCGCACCAGCGGCTGCAACCTGAGGTGCTGGTTCTGCGACACGCCGTACACGTCTTGGCAGCCGGAGGGAGAGGACTGGTCGGTCGAGGAGGTGTTGGCCGGGCTGGACGACGCACGACGGACGAGCGCGGCCCGCCACGTCGTCATTACCGGGGGCGAGCCGATGCTTTTTGCCGAGCTGATCCCGCTGTGCGACGCGCTGCACGGCCAGGGAATGCACATCACCATCGAAACGGCCGGCACGCTGCTGCTGCCGGTTCACTGCGACCTGATGTCGATCAGCCCCAAACTCGCCTCGTCCACGCCCCCGGCCGAGCGGGCCGGCCGCTGGGCGGCCCGCCACGAGCGATCGCGCCATCAGCCCCAGGTCGTTCGCCGCCTGACAGCAGACTACGACTATCAACTGAAATTCGTGATCGACCGCCCCAGCGACGTGGACGAGGTGCAAGCCTGGCTGGGCGAGTTTCCGCAGGTGCCAGGCGCGCGCGTGCTGCTCATGCCGCAAGGGACCGACCCGGCTGGCCTGATCCGAATCGCCGCCTGGCTGGAACCTTACTGCCGCGAGCAGGGCTTTGTCTTTTGCCCCCGCAAGCACATCCAGTGGTACGGGGCGCGGCGGGGAACTTAAGCCAACGCTGGCTCACCGCCGGCACGCGCGATCGGCCCGTCCAGCAGCCGCTGCACCTCGGCCGCGGCTGCTTGCAGCGACGCGGCCGCCATTTGAAAGTTCGTGTGCTGGCTCACCTCGGGCTGGATGCGGACGAACAATTCCGTCCCCCGCCGCAGCTTGGCCAGTTTTTTGCGCGCCAGCCGCAAGTAGTCTTCCGCCCTACCCTCTTTCAGCGGCCCCCCCAGGGCGAGCATGTAATCGTACAGCTCGCGGTGGACCTCGGCCAGTTCGTCGTCGCCGGCTGCTTCCTCGCTATGCTTGAGAAAGGCCCGCACCATCCAGACGTGGGCGAGCTGCGTGTCAACGCGCTGCATGAGCTCGGCTGGATCGATCGGGGCCATGCCTCCATTCTGGCAACGATCGGCTGCCGCGGCCAGCACGCGGGACAACTTGCCCTGCCGCCCGCCAGCGAATACAACATTCGCTGGCCCATCTTTGCAGCGAATCACGGCAAATTTGCCACCCAATGCAACCGGAGTTGTCGCAGCCCATGATCCAGCCCAGCGTCGTTAAAGGGGATAGTATTGCCAAGGTTTTGGAGCGGGCGCTCGACAAGGGGGGCGGCCTGTTGCGGCTGACGCCAACCTGGGTGCCGCGGTCGTTTTTGCATCCGGGCCGCCGGATCAAGCTCTTTCCGGGCGACCTGTATGCCTACGGCGCCGAGCGCGGCGGCATCGACGAGCGGTGGTTTGCCAGCACTACCGAGGCGGCCAACGAGGGGCGCGTCTGGCACGAGGGGCTCTCGTTCTGCTCGTTCGAGGGAAAGCAGTTCCTCTTGCGCGATGCGGTCGCCGAGCAAGGCGCCCGGCTGGTCGGCAAGGCGATGTTCAAGAAGTACGCTCGCTGGCCGGTCTATAGCAAATTCTTCGACAACATGGGGCCGATCCCGCACCACATGCACCAGAGCGCGGCCAATGCGAAGCTGGTCGGCCAGGAGGGCAAGCCAGAAAGCTATTACTTCCCGCCGCAATACAACAACGTCGATAACAACTTTTGCTACACCTTCATGGGTCTGGAGCCGGGGACGACGAAGGACCAGCTCAAGAAATGCCTGGAAAACTGGCACAAAGGGGAAAACGGCATTCTCGACCTGTCGCGGGCCTTTCGTCTGCGCCGCGGCACCGGCTGGCTGATTCCGCCCGGCGTGCTGCACGCGCCGGGGTCGCTCTGCACCTATGAGCCGCAATGGGGGAGCGACGTGTTCGGCATGTTCCAGAACATCGTCGAGGGGCGGTACGTGCCGTGGTCGCTGCTGGTGAAGGACATGCCGCCGGCCAAGCACCAAGACCTCGATTTCATCATCGGCCAGCTCGACTGGCAGAAGAACGTCGATACCCACTTCAAGGAGAGCAACTACCTGGAGCCGATCGTCGATAAAAAGACGAGCGGCGACGGCTACACCGACAAGTGGGTGGTCTATGGCCACGTCGATGGCGAACAGCTTTTCAGCGCCAAGGAGCTGACGCTCGATCCCGGCGCGAAATGCACGCTGAAAGACCCAGGCGCCAGCGGCTGGATCACCGTGCAAGGCAAAGGCCGGATGGGTAAGCTGAACCTGCAGACGCCGGCGATGATCCGCTTCGGCCAGGAGACCGAGGACGAAGTGTTCATCGGCCACGAAGCGGCAACCGGCGGCGTCGAAATCGAAAACACCGGCAGCGAGCCGCTGGTCGGCCTGCGGTATTTTGGGCCGGACGTGCATAAGCGGGTGCCGCAGGTGGGGGAATATCGGAAGTAGAGGCCGTCGCCCCTCGAGGGAAACCGTCATGCCAGCCCGCGATTCGATTCACGATGCCGTGAAGGCCGCCTTGAGCAAGGACGGCTGGACGATCACGCACGACCCGTACAAGTTGCCCTTCGGCGACCGGGACGTTTATGCTGACCTGGGGGCGGAGAGGGCCATCGCGGCCGAGAAGGGAAGCGAGAAGATCGTTGTCGAAGTCAAGTCGTTTTCGAGCCATTCCGAAGTGCGCGACCTCGAAATGGCCTTGGGACAATTCGTCTTCTATCGCCATCTGCTTCAAGGCTGGGAGCCGAAGCGCGAGCTGTGGTTGGCGATTCCTGAGGAGGCGTACATTTCCGTGCTCGGCGACGTTGCCGGCATGGATTTGCTAGAAAACATTGGGGTCCGACTATTCACAATCGACCCGCAACGTGAGGAGATAGTTCGATGGTTGAAGTAAACGACTACTCCGGCATCCTCCGCCGCATCATTCAGCACTATGCGCAGTTCAAGTCGGCCGTGGGAGAGATCGAGACCGAAGTAATCATCGACGAGACACTGGGGCACTTCGAGCTCATGCGCAGCGGCTGGATCAACGGCCGCCGCGTGCATGGCGCATTGATTCACGTCGATATCCGGGGTGAGAAAATCTGGATTCAGCACGACGGCACGGAAGAGGGCATCGCTCCAGAACTGGTCGCCGCCGGCGTTCCCAAGGACAAAATCGTGCTCGCATTCAAATCGCCGGAGATGCGAAAATACACTGACTTCGCGGTGGCATGAACCTAGTGCCTCGGCAGCGAGCCGCTGGTCGGCCTGCGGTATTTCGGGCCGGACGTGCATAAGAAGGTGCCGCAGGCGGGGGAATATCGGAAGTAGCCATGTTGGAATCATGCAATGATTGATCGGGTCGCCGCCGATGATTTTTATGTGCTCCTTCCAGGCGTTTCTTGGACACGTACGTCGCCGTGGCGGATGCGCTCGCTCGGTATCACTTGCGGCATAGCTACGACCGCGGCTTGCTCGAAATTCGGCGGGAACTCAGTGGCGTCTCGTGGGAAGATTACCGGGCCTTCTTATTGGCGCTCGGCGAGTATTCATTGCCGCATTTCTACGACGATGGGACGTTACTTGCCCTCGACCATGGGCTACGAATGGACCGGCATGTCGTATCAGGAAAAGCGGATCGGCAGCGAGGCAATCTTGATCTTTGTGATGGCCGTGCTGCTGGTCTATCTGGTGCTGGCCGCCCAGTACGAAAGCTGGCTGGTACCGATCGCCGTAATTCTCGTGGTGCCGCTGGGGTTGTTGGGGCGATCGCCGCCGTCTCGTTGCGGGGCATGGACAACAACCTCTACACGCAAATCGGGATTGTGCTGATCATCGCCCTGGCCAGCAAAAACGCGATTCTGATCGTTGAATTCGCCCGCGACATCCGCGCCCGCGGCAAGACCATCGTCGAAGCTGCGGTCGAGGCGGCCCGGCTTCGCTTTCGGCCGATCTTGATGACCTCGTTCGCGTTCATCCTGGGGGTGGTGCCGCTGGTCATCGCCGAAGGGGCCGGCGCCGCGGGCCAGCGGGCGCTCGGAACGGCCGTGTTCGGCGGGATGATCGCCTCGACGGTGCTCGCCGTCTTCTTTGTGCCTGTGTTCTACGTCGTCTTTCAGGGGCTCAGCGAATGGCTTTCGCCCCCGCTGGCGACCGAACCGGCCCTCGTCGTCGCGGTTGAGCAGCCGTCGGCCACTGACAACTGACAACTGACGCCTGGCCGGCCCGTTGTTCCGGCTGGTGAAAGCTTGCGGCCTGCGGGGTTCTTGCCCGTTCTAGGCATCGCGCCGCGCTGGATTTGCCGGGCGAATCAATTGCTCCTCGCAAGCCGAAGATACCTGCGCTGCATGTTCTGCGGGCAGGGCGCGTTCTGCGGCCGGAGAGCCAGGGTGCTAGCAGGGACGAGGAGTCTGCATGTCCGCTCGGCGACGAATGGGAACGACGGCGCTACTGCTCGCTGCCCTGCTGCTGGGGGGTTGCACGACGGGCCTGCGCGAGTACGTCCACAACGGCTTCAAAGTCGGCCCCAATTATCAGCGCCCCGCCGCACCAGTTGCCGACGAATGGATCGACTCGGAAAGCGGACGCCTGCAAATCGGCCCGGTGGACGACAAGGCCTGGTGGCAGTTGTTCCAGGATCCGGTTTTAGATCGCCTCGTGCTCACCGCTTACCAGCAGAATATCACGCTGCGCGAGGCGGGGTTTCGCATTGCCGAAGCGCAGTCCCAGCGGGCAGTAACCGTGGGCAACCTGTTTCCGCAAACGCAGGAACTCTTCGGCGACTACACCCGCACCCAGCGGAGCACGCAAACGGCCACGTTCCCGCAGGGCGCCGCGCTCCCCCCCGGTTTGATCGTCACCAACTTCAGCACCTACCGGCTCGGCGGGGCCCTGGCCTGGGAACTCGACTTTTGGGGTCGCTATCGCCGCGCGATCGAGTCGGCCGACGCCCGGCTCGATTCGGAAGTCGAAAACTACGACGATGTGCTGGTACTCTTGATCGCCGAGGTCGCCTCGACCTACGTGGACATTCGCACGCTCGAACAGCGGCTCGACTATGCCCGCAGCAACGTGGCGTTGCAGGGCGAAAGCGCCCGGATCGCGGGGGCCCGCCTCGACGCTGCCGCGGTCGATTCCGAAGTCGATGCCCCGCAAGCCCGCTCGAACCTGGCCCGCACCCAGGCCGCCATTCAATTGCTCGAAGTCGAACAGCGCCAGGCGCAGAACCGCCTGGCGGTGCTGATGGGGATGCCGCCGCACGACCTGGGCTACCTGCTGGCCGGCGAGAGAGGCATTCCGCAGGCGCCGCAAACCGTCGCCATCGACCTGCCCGCTTCGCTGCTTCGGCGGCGGCCCGATGTCCGTCGCGCCGAACGCCTGGTCGCCCAGCAAAGTGCCTTGATCGGGGTCGCCGAGACCAATCTCTACCCGGCCATCTCGATCAACGGCTCGCTCGCTCTGGAGGCCGCCACCTTCGAACGGCTGTTCAACAGCGACGCCTGGTCCGGCACCGTCGGCCCGGCGTTTCGTTGGAACGTGCTCAACTACGGCCGCCTGGTGAACCTCGTCAATGTCGAAGAAGCCCGGCTGCAGCAGCAGATTGCCCAGTATCAACAGACCGTGCTGGAAGCGAACGAAGAAGCGGAAAATGCCATCGTCGGCTTCCGCTTGTATCACGACCAGATTGGTTACTTAAACGAAAGCGTCGCCCAGGCCCAGGAAGCGGTGCGCGTGACGCAGCTCAAATACCAGGAAGGACAGATCGACTTCAACCGTGTCTTCACCTTGGAGCAGCTACTGGTCACCCAGCAGGACCAGCTTGCCATCTCGGCGGGCAACTCTGCCCAAAGCCTGATCCAGCTCTACCGGGCAATGGGCGGGGGCTGGGAGATGCGGCTCTATCCACCGCCGCCGGTCGCGCTCCCTCCCGTGGGGCCGGCGGTCGAGCCGGAAGCCGATCCGGAAGTCGATCCGGAAGTCGTTGTTCCGCCGCAACCCGCCCGGCCATAAAATATGCCCAAAGCATTGCCAAAACTTCGACGCCGCCTGAAAGCGGCAAGTCACGCACTGTGCCTCGTATTGATCGCGCTGGCCGGGCTGGCCACTGCCGCCGAGCCGGCCAAAGAATTCGCCTGGCCCGCCTATGGCAAATGCCTCGTCTGCCTGGACGACTATTGCCGCAAGCCGTGGCCCTGCCTTCCCCACGCCATCTGTGGCCAATGCTGCGACGACTATTGCCGCAAGCCAATCCCGCTGCTGCCGTGTCCCGCGCCAAGCTGCTGCCCCGATGGCTATTGCCCCAAGCCGCTCCCTTGTCCGCCCAGCCCGCTCTGGTCGCGGTGGCTGATCTGCCCGCCGGCCTGCGAAACTGGGGTTCCTTCCAAGCCTGCCGCGATTGGCTTAAGGCCGAAGCTGCCGTAAGTGAATGCGACGCTTCGTCATGGTTGCTTGCCTCAGAGTGAGTCGATATGCTCATTGGCTGGTACAACCTTTACCCGAATCGGTAACATTTAGTGACGTAATTTAGTGCCAAGCCGTCTAAGGCAAACATAAGTCCTGGCGGCGCAAAGCTAAGCGTCAATCGTCCCCGTAGCTCAATTGGATAGAGCGTCGGCCTCCGAAGCCGAAGGTTAGAGGTTCGAGCCCTCTCGGGGATACTGGCTGTAAAGCCAAGCCGAATCAAGAGTTAGATACCTTTCGCAAGTGCGGAAGTGCGGCGTTTTTCCAAAGGCGACACGTCCCAGCCGCGCCAGCGTTTGCACCATACGTTCCCGCTGCTTGACGCGCTGTCCTTCGAAGCCTACCGCGGACAGTGCGCCGAAGTTCATCGCGGCCCAGGCCACACTCCGCCACCTGCTGTTCGAAGTCTTCCAGGCTGACAGCATCGCCAGCAGCCAAGGCCAGCGCCAGCGATCGTGGTGAACCGCGCCACGCCCTCCTCAGCCGGCGGCAAATCTCCTTCCGCCAAAACTCTTTGCAGTGCCTCGCGCACCGCCACCCGCAAATCTCACGGCCCAAATTGTGAGCACAAAACCGGATGCCGCGCAAAGGGCATGGTGCGCCTCAGCGCCAGGGTGCAACTCGCACATTGTGATTCTAAAGAGCTTGCTGATAGCAGCGCAGGCC